>JBOHFU010000774.1:0-2110 GCA_050699675.1 Pseudonocardiaceae bacterium | reverse complement strand
GTACCCCGATCTGTTCCAGGGCACCCTTGACGTCTTCCAGCGTGAACGGCTTGATGATCGCGGTCACCAGCTTCATCGCCACTCACCCTTCCTGACCGGCCGAGGCCGGCACCTTGCCTGGGGAGGCTGCCTGGGCGGCCCGGCTGTTGCCGCTCCCGGTGAAGATCGCGCTGAGCTCGTAGCCCGCCTCGGCATGCTCGGTCTCGTCGATACCGGTCTGCTCGGCATCGTTGTCCAGCCGCAGGCCGATGGTGTACTTCAGCACCAGGGCGATGATCACGGTCAGGATGAAGGAGTAGGCGAGTACAGCGCCCGCCGCCACGGCCTGACGCCACAACTGGTCGGCGCCGCCGCCGTAGAACAGGCCGTCCACCCCGGCAGGTGCCGCGGAGGTGGCCAGGAAACCGATCAGCAGCGTTCCCACCAGACCGCCGACGAGGTGCACGGCGACCACGTCGAGCGAGTCGTCGAAGCGGAACCGGAACTTGATGCTGACCGCAAGCGCACACACCGCGCCGGCGATCGCACCCACCGCGATCGCCCCGACCGGGGACACCGACGAGCAGGACGGGGTAATCGCGACCAGCCCGGCCACCACGCCGGAGGCGGCACCGAGGCTGGTGGGCCGTCCGTCGCGGATCCGCTCGACCAGCAGCCAGCCCAGCATCGCCGCGGCAGTGGCCACCATGGTGTTGACGAAGGCGAGACCCGCAATGCCGTTTGCACCGACAGCCGATCCGGCGTTGAAGCCGAACCACCCGAACCACAGCAGCCCCGCACCGAGCATCACGAACGGCAGGTTGTGCGGGCGCATGGCCTCCCGCGGCCAGCCGCGGCGCCTGCCGAGCACCAGGCACAGCGCCAAACCCGCGGCACCCGCATTGATGTGCACCGCCGTCCCGCCGGCGAAGTCGATCGCTGCGAGGTCGTTGGCGACCCAGCCACCGACCGCCGCGCTGACCCCGTCGAAGGAGAACACCCAGTGCGCCACCGGGAAGTACACCAGCGTCGCCCACAGCGCGGCGAACACCAGCCACGGCACGAACCGCAGCCGGTCGGCTGCGGTTCCCGAGATCAAGGCTACCGTGATGATCGCGAACATTGCCTGGAACGCGGCGAACACCGTCGCCGGGATGGTCCCTACCAGCGGAATTGAGATCTCGGAGCCCTCGGTTGCGAGGTAGGTCCCACCGAAGAGACCATTCAGCCCGGCGTAGTCCGCAGGGTTGCCGACCAGGCCGAGACCGACGTCGTTGCCGAACGCCACCGAGTAGCCGTAGAGCACCCAGAGAACGGCCACGATCCCCATCGCGGACACGCTCATCATCATCATGTTCAGGACGCTCTTCGAGCGGACCATGCCGCCGTAGAAGAACGCCAGGCCCGGAGTCATCAGCAGCACCAGGGCGGAGCTGGCGAGCATCCAGGCAGTGTCACCGGTGTCCACGGTTCACCCCTTTGCATCGCACGATCGAGTGGCGCGTGTGGAAAGCGTGAGCAGACTGTGTTTCTGCCAGAGGCACGGTACGTTACGACAGCGTTAACTGTCAGTCTTGTCGTGTTACGCCCTTGTAGCGTTACGCCCGGATTGTCGGCAGGCCGTGGGTCATGCTGGCCGGGCCGGTTCCGCCCGACAATCAGTCCAGCAACGCGTCCACGAAAGCCTCGGGTTCGAACGGAGCAAGGTCATCCACCCCCTCGCCGAGGCCCACGAGCTTGACCGGCACACCGAGTTCGCGTTGTACGTGGAAGACGATGCCGCCCTTGGCAGTGCCGTCCAACTTGGTCAGCACGATGCCGGTGACATCGACGACCTCGCGGAACACCCTCGCTTGGACCAGCCCGTTCTGGCCGGTGGTGGCGTCCAGAACTAGCAGCACCTCATCCACCTCGGCCTGCTTGGACACCACGCGCTTGACCTTCCCCAGCTCGTCCATCAGACCGGTCTTAGTATGCAGCCGGCCCGCGGTATCGATCAAGACGGTGTCCACCCCGTCAGCGCTGCCCCGCTTGACCGCCTCGAACGCAACGCTGGCCGGGTCGGCGCCTTCAGCACCCCGCACGACCTCTGCGCCGGCGCGCTCGCCCCAGGTGACCAACTGGTCCACGG
>JBOHFU010000773.1:0-2110 GCA_050699675.1 Pseudonocardiaceae bacterium | reverse complement strand
TGACGGCGTTGGTGTGGCCGGTCAGTCGAGTGGCGTAGGGGTTGGCGGCGGTGCTGAGCAGACTGCCGCGGGCTTCCGTGGTGGGGGCAAGCCGGTAGGCGGCGAGGCTGAGTTGGGCAGCTAAGGCTGGGTTTGTGGCGCTGAGATCTAATGCCTGGCCAGCGACCTGCCGAGACAGAGCGACATTGCGTTGTTGTTCCGCGGCGCGTTGCTGGATGAAGGCGATCCCGGCTGCGGCCACAGCGAGGACGAGCAGCACCGACAGAACGGTGATGGCTCGTCCTCGCCTGACGCGGTCTCGGCGGATGCTGGCTCGCAGGAAGTCGCGAGCCGTCGGGCTGAGGTCGATGCGATCGGTGACCAGGTCGCTGGCCTGGAGGTGGGTGCCGGTGTCGGTTATGGCGGCGGCGAGTTGGCCGCGCTCCCACAACCGCTCGGCTGGGCGGTCGTGATCGTTCCATTCGGTGGCGGCTTGCTCGACTGCGCGGCGGGCTCGCAGCGCCGACTTGTTCTCTTCGATTGCCTGGACCAGTGGGGGCCAGGCGGACAGGAACTTCTCGTGAGCTACTCCGATGACCGCGCTGCCGTTGTCGGTGTCGGTGGTGAGCAGCCGTTGCTCGATGAAGACGTCCAGTTCTCGGGTCACCGGCTCAGGCAAGCTATTCCGAGGGATCCGCCACCGAGTGGCGCGACCCTGCTCATCGACGGTGACCAGCCGCAACAATCCGGCGATGACTTCTTTGCGGCCCCGGCCGGTGGCTGCGGTCGCGTCGGCCAGGGCTGCGTCGGCCTGGCGAGTCAGAGCACCCTGGACCCCGCCGAGCTGGTCGTAGCGTGCAGTGGACAATTCGCCACTGCGGTCGACACCGTCGGCGAGCTGGGCGAGGGTGAAGGCCAGCAGCGGTAGGGCTTCTCCGCTGTCGGTGTCGGCGACCAATCGGGCCACCAGATCGTCGTCTGCGTTGATGCCGGCCAGCTGGGCTGGGCCTTGGATTACGGCCCGTAGTGCCTCCCGATGCAGCGGTCGCAGCGGGTAGGGGCGGGTTGGTAATACCGCCAGGTCTGCGTCGGCTAACAGCTGGTCGAGAAACTCCGGCCGCAGCGTGGCCACCACCTGTATCGGACCGCCCAGGGCCGGTTGAAGCAGCTGCGCGAATCGGGCTCGTTGGCCGCGCGGTGTCTGGGTGAGCAGCTCCTCTAGCTGATCCACCACTACCAGCAGCCGGCGCGCCCGGGCGGCCGACAGCAGCTCATCGGCCAGCCCAGTGAGGCCGCCGTCGTCAAGCTGGTGGCGCACCTGCGCCACCGTCCAGTCCAGCCCGAGTTGCTGTGCCGCGGCGGTCAGTTGTCTGGCCAACGCCGCCACTGGATCGGCGCCGGGCAGGATCGGTGGGAGCGTGCACCAGCCCGGCTCCTCGGCCATCACATGCAGTAGCCCGGCCCGGACCAGCGATGACTTGCCGCATCCTGAGGGGCCGACCACCAGCAGCACCGCTTTTTCGGCGCGCTCGGCGGGCGACCGCAACAGACCGGCCAGCTGTTCCACCTCACCCCTGCGGCCAAAGAAAACTCGATGATCCTCGACCTCAAACGGGCGCAGTCCCGGAAACGGCGAACGGTCATCCGCCCACCCCAGCCCTCCGGCGGCATCAATCCGACGCAACGCTTCCACCAGCGCCGCGCGCCCCGCGGTGGGATCCTTGGTGAGGTCGGCGTACTGCGCAGACCTCACCAGCGGGTGATCCACCCCCGGCTCGGCCAGTACCGGCAACAGCCGGCTACCTCGTGACCGGGCGTAACCCACCTCGTAGGGACACCACTCCGATGCCAGGAAAGCCGAGGTGACCACGCAGACCACCGCGTCGGCCCAGCGCAGCCGCTCGTGCAGCCGCTGCTCCCACTCCTCGCCCACCACGATGCCATTGCGCAGATCCCGGTCCAGGAACACCTCGTGGCCCTCAGCAACCAGCCACTGGTGCACCTCATCGGTCGGTGCCCGATCTTCGCCGGCATGGCTGATGAATACCTTGGCCACCGTGCCTCCCCCCATGGCGTCACCGCCGTAACGCAGCCGGTATTCCCCACGCCGAGCAGGCTATCGATGGTAGGC
>JBOHFU010000772.1:0-2114 GCA_050699675.1 Pseudonocardiaceae bacterium | reverse complement strand
GGGTGCGCGACAACCACGGCGCGGTGTTGCGGGTGGTCAGCCAGCGCTTGCCGGGGTGGTCGCCGAGATTCGTTGACGAGCTGGTCGCGGACAAGCTGTACGCGGAGGTCTTGGCATTCGCCTGGGCCGTGCACAGTGATCCTGACCACGCCATGCGCAAGGCGATGGACACCTTTCTGATGGAATTCGCCCAGGACCTGCGCGCCGACCCGGTGACGATCGAGCGCGCCGAAGCGATCAAGCAGCAGGTGCTGGCGCACCCCGAGGTTCAGACCTTGGTCGGGTCGGCATGGGGCACCGCCAAGAAGATGCTGCTTGAGGCGGCCGAGGACCCGTCCTCCGAGCTGCGTCGCCGGGTACGTGAGGGGCTGGTCTCGCTGGGCTTGCGGCTGACCTCAGACGCTGAGCTGCGGTCCAAGGTGGACACCTGGCTGGAGGGTGTGGCCAGTTACGTGGTGTCCAACTACCGCGGGGAGATCACCACCCTGATCAGCGACACGGTGCAGCGCTGGGACGCCGAGGAGACCTCCCGCAAGGTGGAGCTGCAGGTCGGCCGGGATCTCCAGTTCATCCGGATCAACGGCACCGTGGTCGGCGCCCTAGCCGGCCTCGCCATCCACACCGTCTCGCAATTCCTGCTCTAAAGCGCTGCTGCGGATCCGCTCTCGCAAGCTGGTACGTCGTCGTGCCCGGCGTAGGCTGGATGGCCGACATCCAGGTGATGGGAGGGGTGAGTCGCTCAGATGGGAGTTGGCGGCGGCCTTCGAAAGTACTGAGCTGGTACTTCGCGGGCACCTGGGTGAGGTCCGGTGATCTGGGAAGACCGTGAGCTGCTGGCCGAGCTGGCCCGGCTCAACAGTGATATGGCGCCTCTGGCTATGCGCATCATGGACAGCAGCGCGAGTGCAGCCGAACAGGTGCACTATGCACAGTGGCTGATTGCCGTTGGCGAAACGTGCCGTTGCACTGGGTGAGGTGGCAGTTATAGTGGGCGCTGCCGGGCTGAAAGTTCAGACGGATTCGAGTGCTACTCGGATCTTGTCAGCGTAGAGCTCGGCCGGATGCTCTGAGTCATACGGATGCCGCGGTCCCAACCAGAACCGCAACCCGTCTTTCTTTCGCCGAGGGATCACATGCAAATGCAGGTGCGGGATGGACTGGCTCACAACGTTGTTGATGAGGATCATAGATCCATCTGCCTCAAGACCGGCTTCAACCGCCTGCTCAAGTCGCTGTGCTTCCATGAAGAATTCTTGCACCCGGTCCTCCGGTAGCTCGCTCATCAGGAGAACATGGATCTTCGGAATGAGCAGGACGTGGCCATGGAACAGCGGCCGCTGATCCAGGAAGGACATGAGGCGATCGTTCTCGTGAATAAGCGTCACCTTCTGCTCGCCCCGTAACACGGCACAGAACCTACACTTCGTGTCGCTAGTGGCCTGCTCGGTGACGGCCTGCGCGTCACCGCTGTCGAATAGGTCGGACTGGCCCTTCGGTGGGGTCATGAGAACTCCTACTGATAGCTCTGCTGGCAGGACGGGTCGTTCAGCGCCCTCAGGAAAGGTCGCAGGGCATCGGCAAAGTCGATCGTCACCTGTGTGACACGTCATGCGGTAGCGGCACGGGCCGGTCGTCGCCTCCGCGCTCGTCTCATCAGTCCCTCCCGCCCCAGGGGGGAGGGGGTGGATCCGTTGGGGATGTGCCGGAGACGGCAACTTTGGACCAAAAGTTGCCGTCTGTGGCACCTCTGCACGCTGCAACAGTCCTTCCCCAGACCTCACGGACAGTGACACCAGGCTACGTGGCGCCGGAGGCACCGGACGATCGCGATGCAGGGTGTTGCCCCCCGGTTAGTGTGCTCGCCAATGCTCCCCGACTTTGCTGCCGCCCTGCGGGAAGAGCTCAGCGTCGCGGATAATCCGATAATAGGCGACAGCCGATCGAGGACGGGTGCAACGTTCAGCCTTGATCATTCATGGGGTTGGTGTGTTCCCCTCCGGGGTCGACCTTGGTGATCTTCATCTTTATTTCTGATCTTGTTGGGGGTGGGAGCCGGCTGTCGTGCCAGGTGGGCGCCGGTTCCACGGCCCGTTGGGGTGCTCGGGGTCGTGGGG
>JBOHFU010000771.1:0-2124 GCA_050699675.1 Pseudonocardiaceae bacterium | reverse complement strand
GTCGTAGCAGGGCGGTGTAGCTGGGGGCAGCCTGCTCCGGGAGATGCCGGTGCGGGTGGGAGCAGCCCCGACAAAGCCGGGACGCGCCAGTACTGCCAGATGGTGTGGGTTCGGCGAGCGTGACGAAGAGGAGTACGCGAGGAACCAGCGTATGTACGTCCCTTAAGGGCTCACCGGCTCCAATCTGGCGGATATGGGCCGGGTGCGGTGCGCACCCGTCGGAAGGTCGACGGGGAACTCCGGGGTGGGCATGTGGATGTCGATTCCGGAGGCCACGGTGAAGTGCTGCGGGGTAGCCGTGGCGATGCCGCAGGGACAGAGTTGGGCTCCTCCTTCGTCGAGCGAATCGACAGTGAACACGGGAACCGTCTCGGTCCTTGCCCGCGGCCGCACTGCCTGTGTGGATGGTCGGGCTGGGTCCATCGTCGACCGATCGGGTCGAGACGGGGCGGAGCCGCCGTAGTACTCCGAGCCGGGGAGAGCCCGTGCACATGGGGAAGGGCGGCAGCAGTTTCGAGAAGGGAAGGATGCTGTAATGCCGAAAGAGGCACCGCCGAATGGTGGCGCTCCGGATGGCGGGGCCCCGATGGGGCCGCGTCGGCGGGTATCGGAGATGCAGGCCAAGCTTCACCGTTGGGCGGCGGCCGATCTCGGTCGCAGGTTCGACGATCTGTTCAACTTCGTGTGTGACCCGGCGACGCTGATCGTGGCGTTCGACCGGGTCGCGGGCAACACCGGATCCCGGACTGCTGGCGTGGACGGCCTCACGGTCGCCGACGTCGAGGAACTGGTCGGGGTTCCGGGGTTCCTGGATGACCTGCGTGCTCAACTCAAGGCGGGCACGTTCCGGCCGTTGCCGGTGCGGGAACGCAAGATCCCCAAGCCGGGCGGGTCGGGAAAGGTTCGCAGCCTCGGGATTCCGACGGTGGCGGACCGGGTTGTCCAGGCGGCGCTGAAGCTGGTGCTGGAGCCGATCTTCGAGGCCGACTTCGTGCCGGTCTCCTACGGGTTCCGGCCAATGCGGCGAGCACACGACGCGATCGCCGAGATCCACCGTTTCGGCACCTCCGGTTATCGGTGGGTGCTCGATGCGGACATCGAGGCGTGCTTTGACTCCATCGATCACGTCGCCCTGATGGATCGGGTGCGTGAGCGGGTCAAGGACAAGCGGGTGCTCGTGCTGGTCAAGGCGTTCCTCAAGGCCGGGGTTCTTACCGAGCTCGGCGAGAACAAGGACACCCATACCGGCACTCCGCAAGGTGGCATCTTGTCGCCGTTGTTGGCCAACATCGCGTTGTCGGTGCTCGATGAGTACCTGCATGGGCGGTGGCAGCCAGCCGGGGAGATGGCCACGTCCAGCAGCCGCGCCCGACGCCGGCGCAAGGGCCAGCCGAACTGGCGAGTCGTGCGCTACGCGGACGACTTCGTCGTTCTCGTGCATGGCAGCCGCGCCGACGTCGAGGCTCTGCGCGAAGATGTCGCTCAGGTACTTCAACCCCTGGGGCTGCGGCTCTCGGAGTCCAAGACCCGGGTGGTGCACATGAGCGAGGGGTTCGACTTCTTGGGGTTCCGCATCCAGTGGCGCCGCAAGTACGGATCCAACAAGTGGCACGTCTACACCTTCATCGGCACCCGGCCGATCCGGTCGCTGAAGGCGAAGATCCATGCCCTGACGAACAGGACGTCGCAGCAGAATCCCAGGGCTGTGCTGATCAGGCTCAACCAGATCATGCGCGGCTGGTCCAACTACTTCAAGCACGCGGTGGCCAAGCACACCTTCCACTCACTGTCGCACTTCGTGTGGTGGCGGGTGGTCCGGTGGTTGCGGTCGCTGCACCGCTGGAAGTGGAAGGACGTCCGCCGCCGGTTCACCACCCCCGATGGGCGGTGGAAACCGATCACGGTCGACGGGATCGAGTTGTTCAACCTCGAGACGGTGCCGGTCACCCGGTATCGCTACCGAGGAAACACGATCGCCAATCCCTGGACCCTGCGCAACCACGCGCTGACGGCAGGAACTGTGGAGAGCCCGGTGCGGTGAAAGTCGCACGCCGGGTTCGGCGAGCGGCCTGGGGAAACGGACCGGGAGCAATCCCGACACCGCGCCCCAGGCCGACTCAACCG
>JBOHFU010000770.1:0-2130 GCA_050699675.1 Pseudonocardiaceae bacterium | reverse complement strand
GCGCGTTGTTCACGCCATCCACTCTACCCGGAATGAATGACGTGTCATGTAGGTTGGAGAATCTGTAGATGACACGTCATCCAGCCGGGATGACCCGGATTAGCAGGAGATCTTCACATGCCTACCAACAACGCCGGCACCGGCCTCGCCGAGCTGACCGGCACCTACACCCTGGACCCCGCCCACACCCGCATCGGGTTCGTCGCCCGGCACGCGATGGTGACCAAGGTCCGTGGGGCATTCAACGAGTTCGAGGGCACTGCCGTGCTTGACGGTGACAACCTGGCCAACTCGACCGTGACGCTGACGATCAAGGCCGCGAGTATCGACTCCCGCAACGCCCAGCGCGACGAGCACCTGCGCAGCAACGACTTCCTGGCGATGGAGACCTACCCCGAGATCACCTTCGTTTCCACGGCCGTCCGTCAGAGCGGCGAGACCAGCTTCGAGGTGACCGGCGACCTCACCATCAAGGGTGTCACGAATCGCGTGGCCGTCCCGTTCGAGTTCGAGGGTGCGGCGACCGATCCGTTCGGCAACCTGCGCGTTGGCTTCGAGGGCTCGGCCACCATCAACCGCAAGGACTACGGGATCACCTGGAACGCCGCGCTCGAGACCGGCGGCGTCCTGGTCAGCGACAAGATCGTGCTGGAGTTTGAGGTCTCCGCGGTCAAGAACGCTTGACAAGCTGTCGGCCCGCCGACCCCGACAGGGGCGACTGATCCCGTCTACGCGGGCCCATTAACCTCGCGGATCGCGGGGGGCGCAAGGATCCGCCAGGCCCGTGGCTGCACGGTCCAGGTCCGGTGGCTGACCCCGTCGCCGAGCTCGCCGTCGCTGTTGATCGGCAACGGCGGACCGGCCAGCTCGACCGTGCGGCCCCGGGTCAGCACGACGTCGGGGTGCTCGGTGTGCCGGCCCTGGCGGAGCAGCCATGCGTAGCGCAAGCGGGCTACCGGACTGCCCGCGGTGCTGACGACCACGTCGGCCAGACCGTCGTCCGGCTGGGCGTGCGGAGCCAGCGGCGTACCGCCGCCGATCGTGCGACCGTTGAGGACGCCGACCTGCAGCACGCGGCGGTTCCCGTCGGTGATCGTCACGCCGTCCACGCTGACCCGGAGCGGCCAGCCCGCGGTGCGCAGCCCCGCCAGCAGCGCACCGATCCGGTAGGCGAGCATCCCGAGCACAGGTTTGAGCGGTTCCCCCGCGCGGGAGCCCTTGGCGCCGATGCCCAGGTGGACCGCATTGATCACCACGCCGTCCGCGTCATCAGTCAGTAGGTCCACCTCGTGGGGCGAGCCCTGCAGCACGACGCGGGCGGCCGCGGCCGCGGTCAGCGGGATGCCCACCGTCCGCGCGAAGTCGTTGCCGGTGCCGAGGGGGACCAGACCGATCACCCGGCTCGCCAGCTCACCGCGGGCGTGCAACGCGGCGACGAGCAGGTGCAGCGTTCCGTCCCCGCCTACCGCCACCGGGAGCCGGTGCGGGTGCGCACCAAGTAGGGTTTCCAGCTGGTCCGGGCTGTCGAGCGTCTCGCTGTGCACGTCAGCGCCGCCCCGGTGCAGCACGCCGAGCACCTCCTGCAGCACGCGCTCGTCCGCGCTGCCGGCCTTGGCGTTCGAAATGACCAGCAGGCTCCGCTCCATACGGCCCACCAAACCTCACAGGCCGGTCGCGGTCACGGATCGGTAGGGTCGGCCAGGTGAGCTCGCACGCGACATCCGCCGGGAGGTTGCTGGGGATCAGCGATGTGCACGTGGGCAACCCCGAAAATCGTGAGGTCGTTGGAAGTCTCCGACCTGAGTCGGACAATGACTGGTTGATCGTCGCTGGGGACGTAGCCGACCTAGTCTCCGACATCGAATGGACGCTGCAGACACTGCGCGATCGGTTCCACGCCGTCATCTGGGTGCCGGGAAACCATGAGCTCTGGACGCCGCCGCAGGACCCCGTCACGCTGCGGGGTCAGGCCCGTTACCAGCACCTGGTGAACCTCTGCCACAGGCTGGGCGTGATCACGCCTGAGGATTCCTACCCGGTCTGGCAGGGTCCGGGCGGGCCAGCCCGGATCGCGCCGCTGTTTCTGCTCTACGACTACACGTTCCGCGTCGACGGCACGCACACCAAGGA
>JBOHFU010000769.1:0-2133 GCA_050699675.1 Pseudonocardiaceae bacterium | reverse complement strand
CTCCACCACGAGGCGTTCCAGCAGCGCTCGCTCGGTGATCCCCTCGGCGGCTGCTTGAGCTTCCAGCCGAGCTTTGATGCGCGGATCCATGCGATACGACGTCGCGCGAGACGCAACCATCACGACATCTCCATTACCACACTGTACCGCAGATGTAGTTTTTCTCCGATCTTCGTACGCGGGCGTATGACGTCAGGTAGGTAACAGATCGCGACTGTGCGCGAGAAGCTAGGTAGCCGTGGCGGCTTACCGGCGGCAACCCCGAGTGGGAGGTCTGAGCGTGGCGATTCGAGTGGTCCCGTGCGGGTTGGCGAGGTAGACCTGCTGGTGGAGACGGTGCTGGTGGCGGGTACGGAGCCGACGTCGGGGCTGGACAAGGTGGGTGACCAGATCGTCGATGCGTTCACTGCCGCCCGGGAGGCGATCGTGGAGGTGGCGTCCTCGACGGCAGAAGTGGTCGGGCAGCTGGGTCAGCGGGCGCGGCGACCGGATCATCTGGAGGTGGAGTTCGGGCTGTCGTTCTCGGCGAAGGGCAACGTGATCGTGGTCGGCGGTGAGACGGGAGCGGCGCTGTGGGTGAAGGTGATCTACGACGCTCGGCAAGGCGAGTGACGATGTCTGCCGATCTGCGGGTGCCGGGGTATCTGGGCCAGGTGCTCGACGCTGACGGCGCTACGGTCGGGACGTGTTTCCAGGTCGCGCCTGGGGGGATCGGCAATGGACAGCGGAAGCATCATGACAGCATGAGTGGTGATGGGTATGATGCCTGCATGCGCACCACCGTCACCCTTGACGACGATGTCGTCGCCGCGTTGCGAACCGCGATGCGCGAGCGAGGCGTGTCCTTCAAGGAGGCGCTGAACTCCGCTGTCCGCTCCGGATTGTCCGCCGCTAACCCATCGGCACGCCCTTACCGGGTCACGCCGTTCACTGCCGAGATCCGGCCCGGAGTCGACCTCACGAAGGTCAACCGGTTGCTGGCCGACTGGGAAGACGAGGAGATCCTCCGCAAGCTCGAGCTCGGCAAGTGAAGCTGCTCGATATCAACCTGCTGGTCTTCGCGACTAACGAGGCAACTGCCCAGCATGCTCGTGCCCGTTGCTGGTTCGAGGAGATCATGTCCGGCGCGGAGACCGTAGCTTTCCCGTGGCATATCCTGATCGGCTTCGTGCGGCTCACCACCCGGCGCGCGGTCATGGATCCGCCCCTCACCACTGATCGCGCCATCGATTACGTTCAGGAGTGGCTCACCCAGCCATGCGCGACCACCGTGCATCCCACGTACCGGCACTCGGCGGTGCTACGGGAGTTGCTCAACGCGGTTGGCACAGCAGGTAATCGTGTGCCGGATGCGCACTTGGCCGCCCTGGCCATCGAGCACGGGGCGACCCTCTGCTCGGCCGACGAGGACTTTGGCCGGTTTCCCGGCCTGGTCTGGATGGATCCACTACGGACGTGACACCGGCGTCACTCGAGACGAACTCGATGATCAGGCGCGAATCGCTCGGTGGTGCTCGGCTACTCGCGGTGCAGGCGCCGGTGCGTGGATGACGTCCGGATGCGGTGCGCATGTACTGAGCCAGCCATCGACCCCCCCACGACCTAGCCCGCGCACAGGTCGAGGCCACGGAAAGGCATGTCGGCGACGCTGTTCGGGCGTCCGAGCGGGCGTGGTGCGTGGCCACGAAACCAGGCCAGCGACCCGAGCTGCGAGCCGGGTTGGTGACCTGCCGCTGACGACGGCGCGAGTTCAGAACGGTGGGATGTCCGCGCTGTGGTCGGGTTCGGGCGGCGGGTCCGGCTCGGGGTCGGGTTCGGGTGGGAGGTCGTCCCAGATCTGGGTGTCTTCCCCGCGGTCGTCGAGGGGGTTCGTGAGCGGGTATGGGGGTCGGTCGCGGGGGATGGGGTCGGGTAGTGGTTCGATGATCGTCGGTGGCTGGTGCTGGTAGGTGTGGCCTAGCCGGCTGGTCCACACGAACCCCGCAAAATGACACACATTCGGATGGCGGTACCAACGCCAGACGGGTCCGGCCCCATGAACACCGACCCTCCACCCACGAGCACCCGCGCGCTGGCCGCAGCGATCCGCGCGGGCGAGCTGACACCCGAACAAGACGCCCTGCTAGAAGCACC
>JBOHFU010000768.1:0-2133 GCA_050699675.1 Pseudonocardiaceae bacterium | reverse complement strand
GCGTGAGGTTGTACAGCGCGAGGTCCTGCGCGAAGCGGATCTTGTGCATGCCGTTCACGGCGATCGCCGTGTTGTGCATGTTCGTCGGGCCGGACCGGTTGGCGTGGCTGAAGACGTAGAGCCCGAGAACGTGCTCGATGTGCATCCACGCCCCGACGTGGCGCTCCACGAAATGCACCCAGTTCGGGTTCCACTGCTCGAACGCCTTCGCCTGGCGGGCCACCTCAAGGTTCTGGTTGACCTGGCGTACGACGTTGGCGCCGTAACGGTAGAGCGTCATCTCCCATTCTTCGTTGGGGTCGCGGAACTCGTGCCAACCGTGTGCCGGCCAGTCGAGCCCCTTGCCGCCGCCACCGGTGCCGGGGCCCCGTTCGGGCTCGGGCAGATCCTGTCCCCAGGCCTTGAGCCTCGTCCAGGTCAGCGGGTAACCGACCTCGCCGTTGGCGAAGCCGTAGATCCAGCCCTGGCTGAGGTAGTGCCGGGGATCCGGCTGGACCTCGACGGTCACGTCCTCGTAGTGGGTCTGCTTGCGCTTCTGCGGGACGAAGTAGTTGTACCGACGCGCGTTCGAGTCCGGGAATTCCTTGGCACCGGCCTCGGCATCGGTGAAATTGACTCTCGGTACGCTGCGTTCCTGCGCAGTTGTCATCAGTGTTGCCCTCACCTTGAGTTCGGCCGATGTCGCCATCGGTTGATGTCTGGAGCGGTCCTCCTCAATGGCTGTCGGTCACTGGCCGGGTTCACCGGTCGTGGTGAACTTGTCGTAGTAGATGCGTCCTTCGGGCACCCCGAGGCGGGTCAGCGTGGCGATGGCCGCGTCCACCATGGGAGGGGGCCCGCAGACATAGCCGTCCGCGCCTCTCAGGTCCGACTCATGCCGGGCCACCACGTCCGTGATCAGCCCGGTCTCGCCGTCCCAGGCGTCTTTTTCGGTCGGCTCGGACAGCGCCGGGATGTAGCGGAACCCGGGCAACGAGTCCTCCAGCGCCCGCAGCTCCTTGTCGAAACACAGGTCGCGCCGCCGGCGGGCGCCGTAGTAGTAGGTGGATCGCCGGGTGATCCCCCGCTCGGCCATCGAGCGCAGCAGCGACAAAATGGGCGCCATCCCGGCGCCGCCGCCGACGAACACCAGGTCCGTATCGTGGCCCTCGCGCAGCGTGAACACCCCGTACGGCCCGGTCACGTCCAGCCGATCGCCCGCCTTCACCTCGGTGTCCAGGAAGTGCGAGAACAGCCCGTCCGGGTAGATCTTGATCACGAACTCCAGCCGGCCGTCCTCCCGGCACGACGTGTTGGCCATGGAGAACGAGCGGACCTCCTCGGTACCCGGAACAGCGAAGTCCAGGTACTGGCCCGGGAAGAACTTGATCTCCCGCGGCTCGACGAGCCGGAGCACCAGGTGCCGCATGTCGTGGGTCACCGCCTCGTTGGAGACGACCTCTGCGACCGCCTGCTGGATCGGCAACCCCGACCGGATCATGTCCTCGTCGAAGTTCAGCAGCTCGATCGTCAGGTCCTCGTAGGCGTGCGCCCGGCACAGCAGGGTGAACCCTTCCTCCTTTTCGTAGTCGGGCAGGGCGAAGGTCGAGTACCGGTCGAGCTCGATGTCGTCGCCGTCCAGCACGAACGACTTGCAGGAGGCGCACTGGCCCTCCTTGCATCCGTGCATGAGCATGACGCCTTGCTCGAAGGCGGCACGCAAGATCGTCTGCTCCTCGTCGACCTCGATCTCGATGCCGACCGGCTCGAACCGGACGACGTGCTTGTCGGCCATGACTCCGGCTAGTCAGCCGCTGGCGCCGGCCGGCCGGCCGGACCCTGACGCACGTAGTCGGCGTGGAAGGCCTGCCGCTCGTCGTCCGACATCTCGTTGAGGATCACGTTCGGGCTCAGCAGGTTCGGCATGCGCCGCATGTGATCCAGCGTCCACATCTTCTTGGGATCGAGGTTCAGATGCGGTTGTGCCGTCATGGTCTTGCCGTCGTCGCGGACGAAGCCCATGTCGCTGACGACGTCGGCCCAGTTCCATCCGTGGTAGAGGGTCTCCCACTCGCGTTTGCCGGTGAGGCGGCCCATGTTCGGGGTCTCCCGGCCCATGAAGGTCGGCCGGAACGCGGTCTTGTCGGTCCACGC
>JBOHFU010000767.1:0-2137 GCA_050699675.1 Pseudonocardiaceae bacterium | reverse complement strand
ACCAGTGGCTTCGTGCATACCAGCGGCCACACCGGTGCCACCCTCGTCGACCTGGACCCCGCCACCGGCAGGCTGCTCGCCCGCCGGTGGGAGCCGAATCTCACCCGTCACCGGATCGATCCTCCGCTTGTCTCGAATGACGACTCTGGGCTGCTCCTCGCCAGCGGTGCCGTCACCGGCATCCCGCCGCCTCACTTCTTGCCGCCCCCCGGCTCCTCGTCGACGATCTCGGCGTCGACGACATCGTCAGCACTCGAAGACGACGCTGCTCCCGACGACCCTGCTGCCCCGGACGGCCCGCCGGGTCCCGCACCGTCGCCGGCCGTCGCCCCGCTCGTCGCGGACTGATCGCTGTAGAGCGCCTGGCCC
This sequence comes from Pseudonocardiaceae bacterium, assembly GCA_050699675.1. GTDB lineage: Bacteria > Actinomycetota > Actinomycetes > Mycobacteriales > Pseudonocardiaceae. Next base: position 1,768 of record JBOHFU010000767.1, on the reverse strand, counting down.
AGCGCCTGGGACTCGGTGGCGAGCTTCTCCATCGCGGACCGGATCGCCGCGGTGTCGGTGCCCTTGAGCGCCTCCTGGGCTTCGCCCAGCGCGGCGTTCACCTTGTCCTTGACGTCAGAGGGCAGCTTGTCGTCGTTGTCCTTGATGAACTTCTCGGTCTGGTAGACCAGCGACTCGGCCTGGTTGCGGGTCTCGGCCTCCTCCCGGCGCAGGCGGTCCTCCTCGGCGTGCTCCTCGGCGTCCCGCATCATCCGGTCGATGTCGTCCTTGGGCAGCGCAGACCCACCCGTGATGGTCATGGCCTGGCTCTTGCCGGTGCCCTTGTCCAGGGCCGAGACGTTGACGATGCCATTGGCGTCGATGTCGAAGGTCACCTCGATCTGCGGCATGCCGCGCGGTGCCGGCGGCAGCCCGGTCAGCTCGAACATGCCGAGCTTCTTGTTGTACGCCGCTATCTCCCGCTCGCCCTGGAAGACCTGGATCTGCACCGACGGCTGGTTGTCGTCGGCCGTGGTGAAGATCTCCGAGCGCTTGGTGGGGATGGTCGTGTTGCGCTCGATGAGCCTGGTCATCACGCCACCCTTGGTCTCGATACCCAGCGACAGCGGGGTGACATCGAGCAGCAGGACATCCTTGACCTCGCCCTTGAGCACACCGGCCTGCAGGGCCGCTCCGACTGCGACTACTTCATCAGGGTTGACGCCCTTGTTCGGCTCCTTGCCGCCGGTCAGCTCCTTGACCAGGTCGTGCACCGCAGGCATCCGGGTGGAGCCACCGACCAGCACAACGTGGTGAATCTGCGCGACCGAGATGCTGGCGTCCTTGATCACGTTGCGGAACGGGGCGCGGCAGCGGTCCAGCAGGTCGGCGGTGATCCGCTGGAACTCGGCACGCGACAGCGTCTCGTCCAGGAACAGTGGGTTCTTGTCCGAGTCGACGGTGATGTAGGGCAGGTTGATCGTCGCGCTGGACGAGCTGGAGAGCTCGATCTTGGCCTTCTCCGCGGCCTCGCGCAGCCGCTGCATGGCCATCTTGTCCTTTTTCAGGTCGATGCCCTGGGAGGCGCGGAACTTCTCCACCAGCCAGTCGATGACCCGCTCGTCCCAGTCGTCCCCGCCGAGGTGGTTGTCCCCGGAGGTGGCACGAACCTCGACCACGCCTTCGCCGATCTCCAGCAGCGACACGTCGAACGTGCCACCGCCGAGATCGAACACCAGGATGGTCTGCTCTTTCTCGCCCTTGTCGAGGCCGTAGGCCAGCGCGGCCGCGGTGGGCTCGTTGACGATCCGCAGCACGTTGAGCCCGGCGATCTGACCGGCCTCCTTGGTGGCTTGCCGCTGGGCGTCCTCGAAGTAGGCCGGCACGGTGATCACCGCATCGGTCACGTCCTCACCGAGGTAGGCCTCGGCGTCACGCTTGAGCTTCATCAGCACCCGGGCGCTGATCTCCTGCGCGGTGTACTTCTTTCCGTCGACCGTGGTTGACCAGTCGGACCCCATGTGCCGCTTGACCGACCGGATGGTGCGGTCCACGTTGGTAACAGCCTGGTTCTTGGCGGACTGACCGGTGAGCACCTCGCCGTTCTTGGCGAAGGCGACCACTGAGGGCGTGGTACGCGCGCCCTCCGAGTTCGCCACCACCGTGGGCTCGCCGCCCTCCAGGACGGACACGACGGAGTTGGTGGTCCCTAGGTCGATGCCGACCGCACGAGCCATGTGAGCAACCCTTTCAAACTTGACTGGGCCAGACTCAAGCCTACCGGCCGCCG
>JBOHFU010000766.1:0-2137 GCA_050699675.1 Pseudonocardiaceae bacterium | reverse complement strand
GGTCGCGAACCTTGTTGGCGCCCTGGTCGGGGATCACCACCGCGGTCACGATGGAGCGGACCAGCTCGTCTTCGCCGATCGCGCGCAGCGTCGCCACGCAGTCGGTGGGACGGTTGAACGTGGGCATCCCGATGGTCACCGCGGCCCGGCCCGGCGCCTCGACCGGCGCGTGCCAGCCACCGGAGTGCACGACCAGCTCCGAGTCCTCGGTGCTGATGTCGAACCAGTACCACCCGCCGTCCTCGAACGGGGTCAGGTCCAGCTCGATGTCAAGCTCGCGGCGACCCTCAATGAGCTCACCGTGGGTGTGAATCTGGGTGGCGTCGGCCTTGGATCGGTAGACGTCGACCCGGCCCGCGCCCTCGAGGTTGAGGCGCAGGTGCACGGTGCGCAGCGTGCTCCAGCGCCGCCAGTAGCCAGCCGGGAAGGCGTTGAAGTACGCCGCGAAGGACACCTCGCTCTGCTCGGGCACCCGCACGCTGGTCCGGGACAGCGCGCGCACCCGTCGCGCATTGGGGTTGGCGAGGGTGACCTCGAGGTCGACGTCACGAGGGTTGGGGGTGCCGGTGGCGCCGGCTGGCGGCCATACCCGCTGGGCAGTGGCCGACTGCTCGTCGACATACAGCGCACGGACGGCCATCGGGTCGGCCCGCCGCGGCAGGATCACCCGCTGCAGCAGCGTCGAGGGCGGCTCGACGGGCGTGCCGGTGCTCGATCGGGCTGGGCCCGCGAGGATGTCGCTCGGTGCGGTACTGCTCGGCATGAACTCCTCAGCCCTCCGGGATTCGCTGCAGTCGCAACGGCTCGTAGGCGAACGAGCGTGGCTAGCTACCGTAGGCTACCCAGGCCCTCCGTGCGGCCCGCCCGCGCCACGTGTGGACGCCGGCAGCGACGATGGTGGCGCGCTGGGAGCTGCTCAGACTCAGTCGTCAGGGTCCAAGGACTGATTCGCCAAGAAGTACGGGGCGATCTTGTTATCGAACATCGACAGCGCCGAGCCGATCGCCATGTGCATGTCCAGGTACTTGTAAGTTCCCAACCGACCCCCGAACAGCACTTTTCGATTTGCAGTCTCCTTGCGGGCCAGCTCACGGTAGCGCTCCAGCTTAGCCCGGTCCTCCGCGGTGTTGATCGGGTAGTAGGGCTCGTCGCCGCGCTGCGCAAACCTCGAGTACTCACGAAAGATCACGGTCTTGTCGGTGCGGTAGTCCCGCTCCGGATGGAAATGCCGGAACTCGTGAATTCGGGTGTACGGCACGTCCAGATCAGCGTAGTTCATCACCGACGTGCCCTGGAAATCACCGGTATTCAGCACCTCTTGCTCGAAGTCGAGGGTGCGCCAGCCCAGCTCGCCCTCGGCGTAGTCGAAATAGCGGTCCAGCGGCCCGGTGTAGACCACGGGCACGTTGTCGGGAAGAGCATCGTGCACGTCGAACCAGTCGGTGTCCAGCCGGACGTCGATGTTGGGATGGTCGGCCATCCGATTCAGCCACGCGGTGTACCCGTTGACCGGCAGGCCCTCGTAGGTGTCGTTGAAGTACCGGTTGTTGAACGTGTAGCGGACCGGCAGCCGGCTGATGATCGCTGCGGGTAATTCCGTGGGATCGGTCTGCCACTGCTTGGCGGTGTAGCCCTTGAAAAATGCCTCGTACAGCGGCCGCCCGACCAGCGAGATCGCCTTTTCCTCGAAGTTGACCGCGTCCCTGCCCTCGATCTCGCCAGCCTGCTCGGCGACCAGCGCGCGGGCCTGATCCGGGGTCAGGTACTCACCGAAGTACTCGCAGATCGTGGCCAGGTTCACCGGCATCGGGTAGACCCGGCCCTGGTAGATGGTGAACACCCGGTGCTGGTAACCGGTGAAGTCGGTGAACGCCGTGACGTAGTCCCAGACCCGCTTGTTCGAGGTATGGAACAGGTGCGCGCCGTAGCGGTGCACCTCGATCCCGGTCTCGGGTTCGGTCTCCGAGTAGGCGTTGCCTCCGATATGGTCGCGGCGGTCCAGCACCAGGACCCGCCGGCCCAGCGCCCTGGCGACCCGCTCGGCCACGGTCAAGCCGAAGAAGCCGGAACCGACCACGATCAGCTCGTGCTGGGGGCTGCTCACGGGCGTCGAGGGTAGCTGCCGAGCGTGCACGGC
>JBOHFU010000765.1:0-2144 GCA_050699675.1 Pseudonocardiaceae bacterium | reverse complement strand
GGATCACCGGCTGCCCGCCGCGACGACGGACATCGAGCTTGATCAAGGGGAAGTCCTCATCGGCAGTAAGTTCAGAGACCATACGCCGACCGTCCGGTGTGGTGTCCGGGGCGAAGTCGGCTGCTTCTACAAGCCTCTCGACCACGGGCGTCCAGACGATCTGACCGGTACTGACCTCCACCGCAAGGTCCTCGGGGAGGTCCGCGAACTGCTGTGCCTGCCACACCATGGTCCTGCCTTCGGGACGCATCAGCGTCGAGTAGGTCGCCAGTGGCAGCTCATCACCAGTCTCTCGGCGGAGATATTCAGCCAGCCGCCGGAGCTTCGGGATCGGGAGGTTGTCGAGGTCGCGCCAGTTGGCGAGCAGCCTGGCTTCGACGTACTCGCCCCACGTGACCCACGTAGTGTTCCGTGATTCTGGACGAATGATCGGCTCATAGATCCGTCGACCACGCCGGTAGCCATTGATCCAACGACGGGCGGTGCCCGAGGTCAGCCCGAGGAGTCGGTCCACCTGCGAGTAGGTATAGATGGGCCGGTGCAGTAGCGAGATCACTGGAGACACGTTTACACGATCGCACACAACCCGGACAGTGCGACGTCGGCGCCCCGAAGAACGGATGCGAAGACCGGACGCCGCTCGTGCCGGCGTCGCTATCGTCTGTGTCGCGCCTGTCTCCACTGCGGTCACAGCTTCGGGCGGATCTCGTCATCGAGGAGGTGCGCCCGGTGCTCGTCGGGGAGGTGGCAGGCGACCAGGTGCCCCGGCGACCCTGCAGGCCGCAGGTCGGGCCGCACCGTGCTCGCCCGGCCCCCGGTCAGCTCGGCGTAGCGGCAGCGCGGGTGGAACGGGCAACCTGACGGGACGTTGATCAGGCTCGGCGGGCTGCCCGGGATCGGCGCCAACCGCTCAGTTCGCTCCCGGTCCCAGCGTGGCACCGAGCCGAGCAGGCCCCACGTGTAGGGGTGCTGGGGAGCGGAGAACACCTCACTGGCCGGTCCGTACTCGACGGCTCGTCCCGCGTACATCACCAGGATGTCGTCGGCAAGCTCGGCGACCACGCCAAGATCGTGGGTGATGATGATCACCGCGGAGTCGAACTCGGCCTGCAGGTCCCGGATCAGGTCCAGAATCTGGGCCTGCACGGTGACGTCCAAAGCGGTCGTCGGTTCGTCGGCGATGAGCAGTTGCGGGTTGCACGACAGCGCCATCGCGATCATCGCGCGCTGCCGCATACCGCCGGAGAACTGGTGCGGGTAGTCACCGAATCGCGAGCGTGCCTGCGGGATGCCGACCCGGTCGAGTAGTTCCACGGCGCGGTTGCGCGCGGCCTGCTTGCTGACGTCGTGGTGCAGCCGGTACGCCTCGACGATCTGGTGGCCCACCGGGTAGTACGGGTGCATCGCCGACAGCGGATCTTGGAAGATCATCGCCATGCTGCGGCCGCGCAGCGTGCGGACCTGCTCGGGGTCGGCGCAGACCAGCTCTCGACTCCCGAGCCAGATCTCCCCGGAGATCCGCGCGGTGCCCGGCGGGTGCAGGCCCATGATCGACAAGGCGGTCACGGACTTGCCCGAGCCCGACTCCCCGACGATCCCCAGCCGGCGGCCGAGGTCCAGTTGCAGCGACAGCCCGTCCACGGCTTTGACCACGCCGTCGGCGGTCGGGAAGTGCACCCGAAGCTCACGCACGTCGAGAAACGGACTCATCAGTACCGGACCCTCGGGTCGACTACGGCGTAGAGCAGGTCCACGACGAGGTTGGCCCCGATGATGAAGATGCTGCCGACCAGTACCACCCCGAGTACCTTCGGCAGGTCGTTGTTGACCACCGCGTCCACCGCGTACTTGCCGATACCAGGCAGCGAGTACGTGCTCTCGGTCAGGATCGCGCCGCCGAGGAGCAATCCGAGGTCCAGCCCGAAGATCGTCAGGATCGGCGTGAGCCCCGCCCGCAGTCCGTGCTTGACCACCACGGTGCGCTCCGGGAGCCCCTTGGCGCGGGCAGTCCGGATGAAGTCCTCGCCCATCGTGTCGAGCATGCTTGCCCTGGTCAGCCGCGCGTAGCCGGCGGCGTAGAGGAACGCCAGCGTGACCCACGGCAGGATCAGGCTGTAAGCCCAGCGCAGCGGGTTGTCCTCGAT
>JBOHFU010000764.1:0-2144 GCA_050699675.1 Pseudonocardiaceae bacterium | reverse complement strand
GGTCGACGCGCGGGCCGGCACCGAAAGGTCCCGCTGGTCGGAGCCGACGCGCTGGCGCTGCCTTTCACCGACGGGGTGTTCGACGCGGTCACGATCTCCTTCGGGCTGCGCAACGTGGCCGACCCCGACGCCGCGCTGACCGAGTTGGCCCGGGTCACCCGGCCTGGCGGCCGGCTGGTCGTCTGCGAGTTCTCCACCCCCACGTGGCGGGTGTTCCGCACCGTGTACCTGGAGTACCTGATGGGTGCGCTGCCAGCAGTCGCCCGGCGGGTGAGCAGCAACCCGCAGGCATACGTCTACCTCGCCGAGTCCATCCAGGCCTGGCCCGACCAGGCTGCGCTCGCCCAACGGATCGCCGCCGCAGGCTGGACCGACGTCGAGTGGCGCGACCTCACCGGCGGCATCGTCGCCCTGCACCGGGCGGTCAAGCCGGCAGCCCCGGTTCCTCGACGTTGACCCAACGGTTCAGCGGCGAGTAAATTGGTTCGCGAAGGGGAGTATTCCTCCTCGTCGGTGTCACCATCACGGCTCTGCCACGAGCACGGCTCACCCGGCACGGCTCGCAGAACCTGGCACGGACGGTACGGGCGCAAACCCGTGCGGAAGAGACCTTCCGTGGTATCTCGTCGACCCGGAGGGTTTTTACGATGTCCAGACGCCAGTTTAAACTGTGGCGACGTAATGGTGATGGGTCACTCGCGAGGGTCGTGCCGCACGATTTTCTAGATAGGGGCCGTAAGGCGACGATCCGACCTGGGGAAGAGCCCGTCGAGAACGTCGTCCGGTCATTGCGCCCATTATCGCGGCGCCACGCCCGGCGGCTTGAACGCATGCGCCAGGCCAACGACCAGCTGCTCGCCCTTCGTGTGCAGGACGTCCTGGTCGGGTGCGGGCTGACCCGGGTTGACTTCAACATCGGCGGCGGCCGCACCCTCCACGTCCCGCAGGTGGTCTCGGTGGTCGCCGGGCCCCCGGTGAAGCTGACCATCCGCGCCCTACCCGGCCAGACACTCGATGACTTCACCCGACACGCCCCGGCGATCGCGGACAACCTCGGTATGGCCGAGGTCCGAGTGGCCCCGCTAGGACCCTCCCTGATCGGGCTGGAACTGCTGCCGAAACCAGAGTGAGCCCGGCGCCGGGCAAGTCATCGGGAGGTGTCGAGCGCGGTCTGGTTGGTTGGCGAGACGGTTTCTGTTTACAGCAGCTCGGGGGGAATGTCCGCGTACTGCTTGCGCAGGATGTCCAGAACGGGATGCTCGTCCGACCACTCGGTACCGTCGATGGCGCTGATAGGGCGGATGCCGACTACGGCGTTGGTGGCGAACGCGGCCTGCATATCGGGCAAGTCGGCGAGGGTGACCGGTGAGGTGGCAACGTGCTCGTTCCGGGCCTGGTTGATCAGCCGCATGGTCACGCCGGGCAGGCAGTCCGCCTGGGGCCAGACGATCCGGTCGCCGTCGATGAAGCCGATGTTCGACGTGGCCGCTTCGGAGATGGTGGCGTCGGCATCGATGAACAGTACGTCGTCGAAGCCGTTGCGCTGCGCGATGCGCCGGTGCCGAATAGAGCCGAACAGCCCGACATGTTTGACGTCGGGCATCTCACGGCGGTACTGAGCCGACTGGAGGCGCAGCGCGGGAAGCGGTGTCAGCGCGGCCGGTCGGGTGGTGACCAGGAGGTGCGGCTCGGCGTCCGCGCCGGGGTGCCCGAGTTGGAGGTCGGGGTCGAACACGGTCACCCGGACCACGACCGATCGGGGGGTGTCGGACAGCGCGTGGCGGACGAGGTGCCGGACCCGGTCGGAATCCAGGTCGGCATCGAAAACCCGGCGGCAGTCACGCCTCAAACGTTCCAGGTGGCGGGAGAGACCGCGCATCCGCTGGTCATCGACTCGCATCGAGGTGAAGTGACCGTAGTTGACCAAAGCCAGAGCCTTGACCTGGTCGAGGTCGGCTGTAACGCCGTTCAGCTCCGCCACGGGCCTCAGTCTTGCATCCCACTGGACTTCGACGGGCTCCGACGGGCGACGCAGGTTCGGCGGAAGTTCAGCGGTTCGCGGGCATTGGGGCATTTCCCCCATCGAGGTGGGCGGGAAGCCTGAACTGGCAGACGTAAGTACCCGCCGAATCGGGCGCCGAGCC
>JBOHFU010000763.1:0-2148 GCA_050699675.1 Pseudonocardiaceae bacterium | reverse complement strand
CTCGTCGAGCCGGGCCAGGCTGGGGGCCGGGACGCGTGGCGCAGTCTCGTCCACGGCGCGCAGTACGCCCAGCACCGAGCGCATCTCGGTGAGCACATCCTTGCTCGCCTGCTTGATCGTGGTCAGGGCACCACGCGCGGCGTCTGGCTGCTCGTCGAGCAGGTGCAGCGCCACCGACGCCTGGACGTTGATCAGCGAGATGTTGTGCGCGAGCACGTCGTGCAGGTCGCGGGCGATCTGCAAGCGCTGCTCGGTGGCCCGGCGCCGTTCTTGTTCATCTCGGGACCGGGCCGCCTCGGCGCTGCGCTCGGCGCGGATCCGCAGACCTTCGCAGGCCAGCAGCACGACGAGCGCCCAGGCCGCGACGCCGGCCGCCTGGGCCACACCGGGTGTGGGCGCGCCCCCCGGCAGCGCCTGCACCAGCAGCAGCGTGAGGTATGCCGAGCCTGCGCCGGCCCACGCGAGGCGCCGGTGCCCGCGCAGCACAGCGCTGGCCAGAGCCAGCGCGACACTCAGGAAGGCCGGGCCGTAGGGGTAGTCCAGCGCGTAGTAGGCCACCGTCACGGTGAGCACCACACCGAGCGCGAGCACCGGGTAGCGCCGCCGGGCGAGCAGCGCGACGGGGCCGGCGACGAGCAGCGTAAAGGCCAGCGGATCCAGCAGGGTGCGCTCGGGCTGATCGAGCCCGGCGAAGCGGGTGCCCTGGATCTGGGCCAGGGCGATCACCAGGGGCAGCACGAACACCGGCAGGCGCCGCAACAGGCCGACACGGGTTGGGCTCGGCGGGGGCGCTTGCGCCATGCGACCAACGGTAGTCAGCACGCCCTGCCGGGGCATCGATCAGCGGACGGACGAGCCGATACACCGTCGGGAGTACCCGGTCGCTGCGCGCTGCCCCGCCGGGAGCAGTGCGGGAGCCGTCTGCTGCCTGACGACGGCCGGGGTATCCGCCGGTCACTCTGGGATCTACCAAGGAAGGAGCCACGGATGATCACCAGCACGCTTACCGTCCCGCAGTTGCGCCTCGCGCCCCGCAACCGTAAGGCGATCCTGGTTCTGCACGTGATCTCGTCGGTGGCAATCCTGGGGCAGGTATGGGTGAACGCGGTGCTCGCCATGATCGCGATACGCACGCCGGATATGGCCCGTGCCGCGTACTCGTTCATGCAGGGCCTGGTGTTCGCCTCCGCCGCGCCGCTGAGCGTCTTGTCACTGGTCAGCGGTCTCGTACTGGGTCTGGGCACGAAGTGGGGCGTGCTCCGGTTCCGGTGGGTGACGGCGAAACTGGTGCTGCTACTGATCACCGTGCTGAGCGGCATCACCATCCAGGGGCCGCTGCTCGAGCAGCTGCTCGTCGCACCCTCTTCTACCGCACAGCTGGCGAATCTCGTCGCTACGGCGATGCAGTTCGTGCTGCTCGCGGCGGCCACCTGGCTGTCGGTATTCAAGCCCGGAGGCCGGATCCGGCGCTGATCCCCGTGCCGACCCGGCGGGCCAGCGCCCTCAGGTGTTCGGTCTGGACAGGTACGGGGTCGAGACCCCAGAGCACGTGCCACCGAACAGGTGCCGCCACGCCGTGCGCTGCGCCTGGGGGCGGACTAGGCCGGGGCGGGTGGATACTGAGCCGATGACTGCGGCAGTGAAGATCGAGCGTTCCGGGCCGGCTATCCGAGCGGCGTTGGCGGAGCTCTCACCGGCCGAATGCGAGGAGTTCGAGGCAGAGTTTCGCCAGGCTCTCGCCCACGCTGACGCGGACTTTGATCTCGGTCACGTCGATGCGGTGCTGGATCGATGGTGGGGCATTGCCGCGATGTGCGCCAATCCACTGACCGAACAGGAGCACGAGCTGGTCGCGCAGGCGCGGGCCGGGGTGGACACCGGCTGGTATGTGCGCGAGAACGACAGTTGGGTTCAGCTGTAGATGCCGCGGTTCTCGGTCCGCTGGCTGGAGATCGCGATCGAGTACTACGACGCGCTGCCCGCCGTGACCCGGCAGCAGATCGACGCGCGGGTCGAGCAACTCTGGAGTGGCCCGAAGGCCCGCCGGAGGCGTACGACGCCCGCCGCGACCGGTGGACCAGCACCTACGGCGACGGGGCCGGGCTGATCCTGTACACCGTGGTCCGCGAGCAACGGCGGGTGCTCATC
>JBOHFU010000762.1:0-2148 GCA_050699675.1 Pseudonocardiaceae bacterium | reverse complement strand
GATCACGGTCAGCAGGATCGGCAGACCCGTGGCAATGCAGCGGCGCGCCAGGACGAGACCGGTGCAGGCGGCCACCATGAGGAACGGCGTGAGCTGGTGGCTGGCGCTGGCGACGATGAACAAGCCGACCAGAAACAGCAGGAGCGCCACTCGGATGGCCTGCTCAGCCGGCCGTGCAGGCATTTCACCGCGCACCAGGATCGTGCGCAATCCCCACCGGCCGAGGAAGCCGTGGTGGTTCGAATCCGACGTCGCCGCAGTGCCCATTCCGGCGGGCCGGAACCAGGTGACGAGGACGGCAACGAAGATCAGATAGAGCCAGTAGGTAAAACCCTGCGGAGAGAAGTAGTCCTGAGCGACCCAGTTGAGGACGCAGAACAGCCAGGCCGCGAACCACTTGGCCTGCCAGCTTGCTCGAAGGTTGCCCAGCAGTAGCCCCAGCGGCAGCAGAAACAGCAGGTTGCTGAGCAGCGGTGTCAGCTTCAGCAAGGGGACCAGGTCTCGCCAGTTGCTCTCGCCGGTCATGAAGGCGACGAGGGCGAAGAAGCCCGGCCAGCTGAAGCGGCCATCGAGCCCGGGGGCGGTCGCGCCGGTGCGGCCAATGTATTCGACGAATCCCCAGTGCACCCACGTGATGGGAAACCGGGGCAGTGACTCGATCAGCGCTGTCACCCCGTACAGACACCCGACCAAGACCATGAGCTGCGCACCGAGGACGACAGGGTGGGGTCGCGGGAACGAGAGCGTGATCACGAAGGCCACCGTGAGCAGTATCAGCCCCACAAGCGATCCCACCGGGAGAACAGAGATCAGCCCGAACCCATTCATATCCTCGAGGTCGATGCTGCCGAGTGGGAGCAGGTAAAGGGCGAGAGCCGCAGCGGTCAGCCCGCTGACTACAGCGATAGGTGCCCACGTGCGAGCCGGGACACGGACCAGCCTAAAGACCCTGGGCGCTGCGGGAGTAGGTGATCCCGGATCGAGGTGTTCCGGGTCTCGCACGCCGAAGTCTGACTCAGGGTGTGGCACGGGTTTGGTCGCTGGAGCCAGGCTCACCGCTCCGAAGGAGAGCTCCGCCGGTGGCGCCTCGGTGAGGAACCGCCGCAGGCCGGGTAGCACCGCCAGCGCGACCACCGTCTGGCCGGCGAGCGCCGCTAGCCCCACCCCGGTAATCTGCGGCACCCCCAGGCCCAGACTGATCGCATCCACTTGCAGCCAGACCAGGACGAACCCGATCACAAGCGACCCGGATGCGACCTGCACGCGCGCGACTTCACGCGCCCGGTTCTGCGCCCGCAGCACACCGATCCAGATCTCCACCACAGCCCGAGGCAGCGCCGCGAACGCGAGGATTTGCAACAACGGCCCCGCGTCGAGGTATCCGCGGCCGAGCACACCGAGGCAGTACGGCGCCCCCAGCGCCACGACCACTGCCGCCACGAGCAGGAGCCCCAGGGCCCGGCGCAGCGCGGCCCGGCAGTTGAGGGCGAGCTTGTTGGCCTCGTACACCCCCTCGACCGTGAGTGAGTGCGCCAGGTTGACGGCGATCAGGTTCAGGATCCCCGCCATCATCCAGGCGACGTAGAAGTAGGCGAAGGTAAAGGGCGGCACGGACGCAGCCACCATGACCGGTACCAGGTAGACAGCACCGAACACGAACAGCGCGCCGACGTAGTCAGCGGCGAAGAAGCGACCGACGTTCGCAGGCGACGGCGGGATGAAAGTGTCGCCCGTGGTCCGCACGTGGCGCGGGACGAGCCGACCGAAAATCAGACCGTTGATCGGCAGCAGCAGAAGTGCCATCGAAATGACCCACGACAGGTAGACACCGTCGCGCGGAAAGCTGGTCGCGAAGAGCACCAGCAGAATGATCTTTGCGAAACCGAAGAGTGCGTTCTCCACCGGCACCCAGACGGAGCTGCGGAGCCCGACCAAAACGCCATCCTGAACGGTGAAGACGCTGGCCGCGACCGCTGCGGCGACGAACCAGAGTGCGGTGACTGGGTCACGGAGAAGGTCGAACGAGGGCCCCCAGTACCCGAGGGTCAGGAGGAAGCCGGCGGTCAGCGCGGCGACGACTATCGAGCTGAACCCGTAGGAGTACAGCACCAGTCTGCTCGTCTGCCGGCCGGTCTGCGGGATGAACCG
>JBOHFU010000761.1:0-2148 GCA_050699675.1 Pseudonocardiaceae bacterium | reverse complement strand
CTGTTCCATCTTGCGGGCGAGTTCGCTCAACTCGCTGGGAGTCTCGGGATCGAAGAAGTGGCAGATCGCCACGTAGGAGCCCGATGGCAGGGCATCAATATATTCCTGCATGATGCTCTGCGGGCTGCGCTCGCCGTCGTAGTGGCACAGCGTCCCGAGTTGGAATAGAGCGATCGGCTCAGAAAAGTCAAGGTGCTTGCGGACGATCTCGTCGTTGAGGACCTGGCGTGGTTCGAAGATGTCGGCGGCGCTGAAGTAGGTTTGGTCATTCTCCTCGAGCAGCGCCCGGCCGTGCGCGAGTACCACCGGGTCGTTGTCGATGTACACCACGCGGGCGTCCGGCTGGATTCGCTGGGCGACCTGATGGGTGTTCTCCGCCGTGGGCAACCCCGACCCGCAGTCGAGGAACTGGGTGATGCCCACCTCACCCGCGAGAAAGCGGGTCACCCTGATCAGGAAGTTCCGCTCGTCCCACGCATATTGGCCGATATCCGGTACGAGCTGAGCGAGCCGTCGGACGAGCTCACGGTCGACCTCGTAGTTGTCCTTGCCGCCAAGGGCCGCGTCGTAAACCCGGGCGATGCTCGCCTTGGTCGTGTCGATATGAACTGGTATGACATCGCCCGACAGCGGGGCGTCGGTACCGGTCATCGAGCAACCTCACAAGCGTGCAGTACGGATCTGGACAACCAAGGGTAGGGGCGCGGACATACCCGGTGAACCACGGGTGGTGTGGTGACCGTGCGCCACAGCACGGTACGTTAAGTGATCGAGTGTTCGCAAGGGGCTGCGCTCTGCGTATGGCGGATACTTGAAGACACCGGAGGTGCGGTCATGGCCACAGTTGATCCCAGTGCCGCATCCCGTGATCCTGCGACTGGTCAGGGCGGCAGCCCGACGGCCCGCCGCATTGTGTTGGGCGCCCGCCTGCGCCGGCTGCGGGAGACCGCCGAGATCTCGCGCGCGGAGGCTGGCTACACCATCCGTGGTTCCGAGTCGAAGATCAGCCGGCTTGAGCACGGCAGGGTCAGTTTCAAGCCGCGGGACGTGGCCGACCTGCTCACCATGTACGGGGTGACAGATCCCGAGGAGCACGAGGTGTTCCTCGAGTTGGTCAAGGCATCCAACGAGCCCGGCTGGTGGCATCGCTACACCGACATGCTGGCCGACTGGTTTCAGGACTACCTCGGGCTGGAGGAGTCGGCCTCCCGGATCCAGACTTACGAGCAGCAGTTCGTGCCTGGCCTGATGCAGACCGAGGACTACGCGAGGGCGATCGCGACCCGCGGTTGGTCTGAGTCGGCGAGCCAGCGCGCAGACCGCCAGGTTACGATCCGGATACAGCGGCAGGCGCTACTTGCCCGGCCGGATACCCCCAAGCTGTGGGCGGTCATCGACGAGTCCGTGCTGCACCGTCCGATCGGCGGCAGGCGGGTGATGCTGGCGCAGATCGAGCATCTCCTCGCTCTCACCAAGCGGCCCAACATCACCCTGCAGGTCGTGCCCTATCCGCTCAGCGGGTACGCGGCCGAAAGTCCGTTCACCATGCTGCGCTTCGCCGAGCCGGAGCTGCCGGATGTGGTGTACATCGAGCACCTCTGCGGTGCGCTCTACTTGGACAAACGATCCGAAACAGAGCTGTACAGCAGGGTCTTCGACCGGCTGATGGTGGACGCCGAGACTCCCGACCACACCAGGCAACTGCTGGCGAAGGCACGCGCGGAGATCTGAGCGGCCTGAGCCTCGGCCCGCCGAACCACGCCTTCTAGAGCCCGTCCTCGCGCCGACACCCCGTCCCGCTCCTGGCGGGTACGAGCGCGCTCATCCCACTTGCACGTGCATTTGACCACCACGAGATCCCGTGCTAGCTTCTGGACGTACCGATGCACGTGCAAATGTAATTGCAGGGGTGAGCAAGCGATGGGAAAACCGATTCGCCACAGTTCCTCGGACGCCCGGCTTGCCGCGGCGACGTGGCGGAAGAGCACGCACAGCGGTCAGATCGGCAACTGCGTGGAAGCCGCATTGCTGGATAGTGACGAAGTTGCACTACGCAACTCTCGCTATCCGAGCGGTACGGCACTGGTCTTCAGCTGCGATGAGATGGCCGCCTTCTTGGCCGGCGCCAAGGATGGCGAGTTCTACGAC
>JBOHFU010000760.1:0-2153 GCA_050699675.1 Pseudonocardiaceae bacterium | reverse complement strand
GCCGTCGCGGGTTAGTGCCCCCGCGACGACAGCGTCGCCGACTGCGGATGCAGCCGCGATGCGACGTCTGCCGCATCGATCCGTCGAGCTCGATCCCGTGGGGGCGGTGTCCCGGCACGTCCGCCCAATAGACCGCCGGTTCAGCTGGGCCCAGTCGTACGTCGGCCGGTCTGGCCAGAAGCGGTCCGCCCGGCGGAGCGGGATGCCGGCTGCGGTCAGCAGCGCCAGCCGGTCCGGCTCGGGCTGGGTGGTGCATAGCACCGCGGTAGTCGAACAGCACCCTGCGACCCACGCCCGCAATCCTGCCATTCCAGCTCCGCCGGCCCGCGTCCCGGTCCGGGAACGGCCGGCCGGGTCGGGGTCAGGCATGGGCTCGGGTGGCGCCGTAGTGGGGCCGTGGTCGGGAGGCGGCGGCTGGTCGGCGGTGCCGAGCTCGTCGTCGCCGCGGCGCTGAGCCCGCCGATGCCCGGCAGACCCCCGACGGTGTGGCAGGTCGTTGACGGCCTCCAGCAGGGCGTGCCGGCCGCGGGCCGTCTGGTTGAGCTTGCCCAGCAGCGACAGCACGTCTCGGTCCACCGAGTGAGGATCGGCGGCAGCCGGTCGACCGGGCCGACCATCGCCTCGGCCTCGATCGGGTCGAGGGTCTTCAACCAGCCGGTCCCGCGTCGGCCGCAGCACCTCGAGCAGCACCGCGCCCGGCGCAGACGTCGGCGGTCCACGCCGGATCGTCGCGTTGCTCAGCCGGCCTGTTGCGTAGCCGGGAAGCAGACGAGATTTCCGCTGTGCTGCCTCGATCAGATGGCGCGGGCGAGTTCCACGAAGATCGCCGTGAGCCGATACCGTCGGTCGATATCCACGCCGAGCTCGTAGTGGCCGCGACGGACGTTCTGCACGAACGCGTGCCCGATACTGATCACCCATGCCGAGCGGAGCCGTTTCAGGCCACGCATCGGCCGCAGCTGGGCTTTCAGACGCCCGTGATCTGCTTCGACGGGGTTATTCGCGTACTGCTCGGTGACGTGGCACGCAGCGGGTATCAACTCCTCGATCACTCGCGGATACGCAGGAGCCTGATCGGTGGTCACCTCGGTCGGGTCTGAGCCGTGCTCGAGGGCGCGGATGAAGAACCTGCGGGTGGCCACCAGATCCTGCTTCGGGGAGACCAGCACGTCGATGACCTGGCCGTACTGATCGATCGCCGATACTGATACACCTACCGCCCGGCGACCCTGCTTGCTGGCAAGGGTCGGCGGTTCTGCCGGGTGTGGGGGCTCTACCCTGCCCAGCGGGGTAGAGGGAGGTCTCTACCCTGGTAGACCCCCTGGGTAATGGGCGGTGACCTGCGCGGTAGCGGGGGGTAGACCCCTGCCGGTGTGCTGCCCTCCCTACTCGTCTACGGCGCTTTTTCAGCGGATTGCCCGGCCAGAGCCATCGTCTACCTGGGGTAGCGCGTCGTGGCGGTGGCTCACGTGATCGCCGCGCGGGATTCGCTCCCGCCGGGAATCCGACCCCGCACCGGCTGGTGCGGGTGAGGCAGACGGTGAGGCACCAGCACCCCGCCAAGGCACATGCCTCACTCCGCACACCGGACTCGTCCAGCCCCCTGAACTGCGGCGAGGCAGACAACCCAGGGGAAGGTAGACCGTCGCCCGCTAGCCGAAATCCGGTCGGTTTCAGCAATCCGGATAGGGGATGCCCCCTGACTGCCTCACCAGCCGCTGGAACTTGTACCACGTGAGCTGTTGACCGCGTGGTGGATCGTCTGGTGCGGGCCAGAGCCTGGCGAAGACAACGCGGGGCATAGTTCATGGCGAGACGATGCGCGAGCTGAAAGGGTTTCTGTCGAGTTTGGACCTCTACCGTGTCAACGCGGCTTGTGACCATCATCCGTCGATGCTGGGTGACGTTGCGTGCCGCATGACGTGCGGGGATGTGTCGGCGGTGCCCTTCAAGCATCACCAGTTATTCCAGTTATTACAGGGTTTGTTCCTTCCAGGTTCCCTGACCGATCCCGAACCGAGGAGAGCTAGCCCGGCGCGTACCCCAAGCGCGCCGCTGGCCAAGGCGCTGTGCCCGCACTCCGACGCGATGACGATTCCCAAGCTCGCGACCGCCAACTCCAAACCGACGCGGGGCCCTCCACTGCGGCCACG
>JBOHFU010000759.1:0-2155 GCA_050699675.1 Pseudonocardiaceae bacterium | reverse complement strand
GGCTCGGGCTGGGCGCAAGCCGGTACGTGGCGTTCCTCGGAGCGCTCGAGCCGCGCAAGAACGTGCCCGCCCTGATTCGTGGGTTCGCCCGAGCGCACCAGGTTCTCGCGACCCGACCCGACCCGCCGGTCCTGGTGCTGGCCGGGCAGCCGGGCTGGGACAGCCACGTGGAGCGCGCACTGGCGGCCGTGCCGCACCGGGTGCGGGTGATCCGGGTCGGTTACCTCCCGTTGGGCGAGCTGTCCGGGTTCCTGGGTGGCGCGGCGCTGGTGGCCTACCCGTCCTTGGGAGAGGGTTTCGGGTTGCCGGTGCTGGAGGCGATGGCAACTGGGGCGGCGGTGCTCACCACCCGGCGGCTGGCGATCCCGGAAGTGGGCGGCGACGCGGTGGTCTACTGCGGCACCCAGGCCGAGGACATCGCCGCCGGGATCCTCGAACTGCTCGATGACCCGGCCCGTCGGGCCGAGCTCTCGGCCGCCGCGCAGCGGCGCGCCAAGGAATTCTCCTGGGCGGCCAGCGCGGTGGCGCACCGGCACGCCTACGGCAACGCCGTGGTGGCGCACCGGCGGTCCCGCTAGCTCCGCCGAGCGGTCCGGGGTGCAGAATCGGACGCCGTGACCCCCCGCTACTCCTACGGCGACGAGCTCGCCGTGGTCACCGTGACCTACTCGCCCGGCGACACGCTCGAGACGTTCCTGGATTCGGTCGGCAAGGCGACCAGCAGGCCGCTGCGGGTGCTGCTGGCCGACAACGGGTCCACCGACGGAGCCCCGGAGCGCGCGATGCGCCGCGATGGCGTGCAGCTGCTGCGCATCGGGGAGAACGTCGGATACGGCAGTGCCGCCAACCGCGGGGTCGTCGAGTTCGGGCCGGAAGTGGGTTGGGTGGTGGTGGCCAACCCGGACATCGAGTGGCACCCCGGTAGCCTCGACGAGTTGCTCGCCGCCGGGGATCGGTGGCCCAGAGCGGGTGCGCTGGGGCCGCTGATCCGGCAACCCGACGGGACGGTGTACCCGTCGGCGCGGCTGCTGCCCGCGCTGGGTCGCGGTATCGGGCACGCGCTGCTCGGCCCGGTCTGGCCGGGCAACCCCTGGACCACGACCTACCGGCAGTCCGACATTGCCCTGGGCGAGCGGACCGCGGAGTGGCTGTCCGGGTCGTGCCTGCTGCTACGCCGGGCCGCGTTCGGGTCCGTCGGCGGGTTCGACTCCCGCTACTTCATGTACTTCGAGGACGTCGACCTCGGCGACCGGCTGGGTCGCGCGGGGTGGCTCAACGTCTACGTGCCGACCGCGGAGGTCACCCACCTCGGCGGGCACGCCACCAGCCGAGTCTCCGAGCTGATGCTCGCCGAGCACCATCGCAGCACCTACCGGTACCTCGCCGAGCGGCACCCCGGTCCGTTGCGTGCCCCGCTGCGGCTAGCGCTGCGAGCCGGGCTGGCCGGCCGGTCGGAGTTGGTGCGTCGCGCCGCACGGCGCGGATAGCGTCCTTCTGACCGCAAGCCGGTCAGCGGTGTGGGCGGGCGGGACCGAAGCCGCTGTGCGGGGGCGCCCCCCGACCGAAGACAGCGGTCGGGATGGCCATCGTGTCGTCGGGGCTCGCGGTCCGGGGATCCGCCGCCGCTACCATCACCCGCGGGATCTGTACGGTGTTGGTCTGGTCCATCGGCGAGGTCGCCGAATCAGGAGTGACGATGTCGGCCCGACGGGCCCTTGCGCGAGCCAGCACCTGGTCAGCGCGCTTCAGAGCGTCCATGGGTGCGCCTCCTGTCGCTCCTGCGTCGTTACCGGGTCCCGCCGCCTGGGGGATGGGACCCGCCGCACGCGTCGAAGCAGTCAGCGGCCAGACTAGTCGCCCTGATAGGTGGTGAACCTGCGAGGAGACGGTGCCATGGTGTCGCGTCCCGCCGTCAGGACGATCCCGCCGCTGGCCGGCGTCGAGGCAGTGGTGCTGGTCGGGGGTCTGGGTACCCGGATGCGCCCGCTCACCCTGTCCGCGCCCAAGCCGATGCTGCCCACCGCCGGCGTGCCGTTTCTCACCCACCTGCTGGGCCGGATCCGCGCCGCCGGGGTGCGGCACGTGGTGCTGGGCACGTCGTACCGTGCCGAAGTGTTCGCGGCTCATTTCGGTGACGGGTCCGCGCTGGGCCTGG
>JBOHFU010000758.1:0-2157 GCA_050699675.1 Pseudonocardiaceae bacterium | reverse complement strand
AGAGCCAGTGCCCGGCGTGGAACACCGGCAAGCCGCTGTCCCCCAAGCTCGTGATCATGGATCTGCGCGATCACTTGTTCGCCAAGGCGCCCTATCTGATCGGTGACCAGGCGGTACCGGACCACAGCGACGTCGACGTGCTGGCGCTGGCCGCCGGCAACGGGCACCACGTGCCCGAGTCCGGGTTCGGCCGGGTCCCCGGATCGGGTCCGGAGCAGGCCACCCGCCCGCTGGTGGGTACCGCCGAGGTGGGCGGCGTGATCGACCCCGACGTGCTGTGGTCGTGCACCACCTGCGGGGCCTGCGTGGAGCAGTGCCCGGTGGACATCGAGCACGTCGACCATATTGTCGACATGCGCCGCTACCAGGTGCTGATCGAGGCGGAGTTCCCCACCGAGCTGGGCACGCTGTTCCGCAACCTGGAGAACAAGGGCAACCCGTGGGGGCAGAACCAGTCGGCCCGGATGGACTGGGCGAAGGGTCTGGACTTCGAGGTCCCGCAGCTGGCCGAGGAGACGCTGCCCGACGATGTGGAGTACCTGTTCTGGATCGGCTGCGCCGGCGCCTTTGACGACAATGCGAAGCGGACCGTGCGGGCCACCGCCGAGCTGCTGCACCACGCCGGCGTCAACTACGTGGTCCTCGGCGACGGCGAGACCTGCACGGGTGACCCGGCCCGCCGATCGGGCAACGAGTTCGTCTTCCAGATGCTGGCGCAGCAGAACGTCGAGGTGCTCAATACGGTGTTTGACGGGCGCGAGCCGGGCCGTCGCAAGATCGTGACGACCTGCCCGCACTGCTTCAACACCCTCGGCCGGGAGTACCCGCAGCTGGATGGGCACTACGAGGTGGTGCACCACACCCAGCTGCTCAACCAGCTCGTGCGGGACAAGAAGCTGGTGCCGGTGCCGGCCCCAGATGGGCCGACGGTGACCTACCACGACCCGTGCTACCTGGGCCGGCACAACGAGGTGTACTCTCCGCCGCGCGAGCTGGTCGGGGCCTCCGGTGTGCAGCTGACCGAGATGCCGCGCCACGCCGACCGTTCGATGTGCTGCGGTGCCGGGGGCGCCCGGATGTGGATGGAGGAACGCATCGGTAAGCGGGTCAACCTGGACCGGGTCGACGAGGCCATCGCCACCGAGACTTCCGCGATCGCCACTGGATGCCCGTTTTGCCGGGTGATGCTCACCGACGGCCTCACCACCCGGCAAGCCGAGAGTACGTCCGGCACGATGACCGAGGTGCTCGACGTCGCCCAACTCCTGCTTGCCAGCGTCAAGCGTGGGTCGACGAACAGCCAGCTCGACCGAGACGGCTCCGGCCCGCAGCTTTAGATTGCTCCGAATGGCGGTGCCAGAACCACCATTCGGCGGCTGAATCGTATCCCATCGTACCCCGTGTAGCCGGTACAGCTCAGGGGCCGCCGAGTGAGCGATGATCGGCGTCGATTAAGCTGCACCCTTGATCCGGACCGACATCCTGGAAGGGTTCGCTGTGCCGACATTTCTCGCATCAATGCACGTATGTGGTGTTTGCTGTGCGAGACCATCGTGACAGGACCTGATCAAGGGCCTGTCATCTACCAGTCATCTCCACCGCGCCGTATGCACGTCGCCAAGGTGGCACGTATTCTCGTCGCCACCGCCGTGATCTCTATACTGATCACGCTAGGCATGATCAATTTTATCCCCAACGCAGCTCGACTAGGTGAGCTCGGGGACGCTGGTGGAGTCCTTGTCGTCAAGTTCCTGCTTGCGATCGTGCTAATTATTGCGGTCGGTAGGCTCGGTGGCTGGGTTGCGGGCCGGGTCGGCCAACCCCGCGTCGTGGGGGAGATGGTGGCCGGGATCGCGCTCGGTCCGTCACTGCTTGGTCAGTTCGCACCAGATGTCCAGTATTGGCTTTTCCCCTCAGAACTGATTCCGCACCTGAGTCTGATTGCTCAGCTGACGATCATTTTTTTCGTGTTCCTCCTCGGCGCCAACCTTCCGCTGGGGCTACTGCGCGGGTCAGGTCGCAGGGTGACCGCGCTAGGGGTCGGCATGGTCGCCGTGCCGGTCGCGTGCGGGATCCTGCTGGCTGGCTGGCTGTCCGACGCTTATCGGCCCGACAATGTGGCCCTGGTCCCTTTTCTGCTGTTTGTCGGCGTTTCGA
>JBOHFU010000757.1:0-2163 GCA_050699675.1 Pseudonocardiaceae bacterium | reverse complement strand
CCGGCGACAGCTTGAGGATCACCGGGTGCCTGCTGCGGGGCACCGCGTCGGCGAGCACCCCGTCCAGGATCGGCTCGAAGTCATGATCGATGTTCGGGCAGGAGACGTTGAACTCCACGGCCGCGATGTCGCCGGCGGGCACCGCCGCGTTCACCGCGTCGACCAGACAGACGAACTCCTCGGCCGCGAAGCCACCCACCGAGATGATGGTGTTCTGATCGCGGGTGCGCGGGTAGTAGTCGCGCAGGTATGCCTCGATCCCGACGTTGCACCAGCCGAAGGCGTTGATCCAGCCGGCGTCGGCGCGGCGCAGCACCGTGGCATAGCGGCGCAGCAGACCCGGCAGTGCGCGCAGCGGCCAGCCGGTGCGATTGGTGAAATGCCCGTCGCGGGGCTGCACCGTCAGGGTGCGGGTGGTGACCGCACCGAAGCGCTCCAGCGGCACGAACCGGGAGATCGGGCTCATCCCGTAAGGCACCAACCCGGAGTCGGGAGCGCCGTAGCCGAGCAGGCTGGAGGAGGTGACCAGCCGGTTGCGCAGCCAGATATCGCCCAGCCAGACCTCGCTCACCGGTCCTCCTTGCGCTCCCGAGACCTCCGCCAGGATAGGCTTCCCACCCGCACCCCCGTGATCCTGGGCATTGTGCGGTAAGCACTGCAAGATTCGTCAGGTTCACATTCGTCAGGTTCACTGGGATATGTGACCGACACATCGATATTGATTCTGGGCGGCACGGGCAAGACCGGCCGCCGCGTCGCGTCCCGGCTTCAGCAGCATGGCCTGCGTGTCCGCGCGGCCTCCCGGAATGGTCCGGCGCGCTTCGACTGGCATGACGAAGGCACTTGGGTGCCGGCACTGGACGGCGTCCAGGCGGCCTACCTGGTGGACTCCCAGGGGGCAGACGCTGCGGTGACCCTTGGCGCCTTCAGCGAGCGTGCGGTCGCCCGCGGCGTCAAGCGGCTGGTGCTGTTGTCGTCCCGCGACTGGGGGGTGTCGGGGGATGCGGCGCTGCTCGCCAGTGAGCGCGCGGTGAAGGACTCCGGCACCGAGTGGACGATCCTGCGGCCGACGTGGTTCGCCCAGAACTTCAGCGAAGTGCCCTTCTTGCGGGATCCGGTCATCAACGGCGAGGTCATACTCCCGACCGGGGATGGCCTGGAGCCGTTTATCGATGCCGACGACATCGCCGAGGTCGCCGTCGCCACCCTCACCGAGGACGGCCACGCCGGGCAGACCTATGAGCTGTCTGGGCCGCGGCTGCTGACCTTCGGCGCGGCGGTGGAGGAGATAGCCAAGGCCACTGGGCGGGACATCCTGTACCTGCCCGTTTCCCAGGAGGAGTACGCAGCACACCTGGTCGAGCGTGGCGTGTCGGCCGAGGTCGCGGAATTTCTGAACACGCTGTTCGGCTGGATCAGCGAGGGCCGGAACGCGCACCTCTCCGACGGCGTCCAGCGTGTCCTGGGCCGCGAGCCTCGCGACTTCACCGACTACGTGAAGGCCACGGTCAGGACCGGAGTGTGGCACGCATGACCGTTCCGTGCCCCGGCACGTCGATCATCGGCACCGGCCCCGCAGTTTTGCCGCACGCACCGCCCCGTGATCCTCAGCATCGTGGGGTCAGCACTGCGAGATCCGTCCGCGGGAAGTCGTCCCCGGTGCACAGCAGTGGGCGCAAGCGGCGGTGCAAGTGGCAGGCGTGCTTGCGCTGTGCCGGTCGTGCTGGCCATGGCGGACTCCCGGCCCGGCGACATGGATGCACCATTAGAGCTGACAATCGAGCTAGCTCAGCGCACGGGTGAGGTCAACGTTTACGGGGATGGGCTTCGGCCCGCAGGAGGTGGGACAGTGGCGAGCGCGCATCGCGCTAGAGGGCAAGGATCACCAGCAGGCAACCCGTATCGCTGAGAGGCTGGGACCGGAGACCCACCCACTGCGCAGGCGTCAAGCGGACTACTGGGGTCACTTACGGTCGGGCGCTGGCGCGGCTGCAGGGTCACCGAGACGATGCGGTGAGGGCGTTGCGCCCGCAGCCGCGCCATCCGTCCCGCTCGGCGCACTGATGAGTTAGCCTCGATCGTTCGCGCGCAAGGTTTTCAGCGCACGGACCGTGGCCCAGCCGCGCCACTCGAAGGTACCGGCGGCAGAGAACGCACCCCAGT
>JBOHFU010000756.1:0-2165 GCA_050699675.1 Pseudonocardiaceae bacterium | reverse complement strand
GTCCTTGCACTTGCTTCTGCGCGGCTTACGTCGCGGGAATCACGGGCGTCGTAGGCCTCGTCGACCAGGTACGCGATCACATCTCCGGAGATGGGTAGCCGCGTCACGAGTCCCTGCGCTGAGATCAGCGGACCAACTCCACGGTCGCGCGCGGCGCGCACGGCCGCCGCGACATTGTCCTTGGACAGAATCACATCCGCCGGAATACCCCCGAACCTGACGCCAAGAGACCCGTTCTGCACACGACCGTCATTGCCGTAGCGGACAGCTGCCCCGCCGAATGTCGCGAGATCCGCCTCACCTGTCGCGTCCACGAAGGCGGTGCCCGTTATCTCCCGAATGCCGCAATGGTCGGCGACCTGGACGGCTCTGATGCGGCCGGATTCCCGCCTTGCGCCCACTATCTGGCTGTGCAAGCGAACCTCGACACCGGCCTTGATGCTGAGGTCGTCCAAGACTCGCTTGACCGTCTCCGGATCAAACACAACGGCCGTCGCGGTGAACAACTGGGGTTCGCTGACCGCACCCTCGGCCCGAAGTCCCGCGAGCACGTCTTCAGCCACGCCGAAGACCACCTGACGCGGCGGATCCTCACGAGTATAGATTCCGCAGTAGGTAAGCACGTTGCGCATGGTCGCCGCGCCACCCAGACATGGTCCCCGTTCAACGAGCAACGTACGTGCGCCTACTCGACTGGCGCCGATGGCCGCCGCGACCCCGGCGGACCCCCCACCGGCGACGATCACGTCGTAATGATCTGTCATATCAGTCCCCCATCAACTTCACTACGCCGACGATCAGTTGAGGAACTGCATGAGCTCGCCACGACGCCGGACATCGAGAGTCACACAGTGGAAGGAGCCGCCGAAGGTGTAGACGTGCCGGAAATCCAGCGGAATACAGCGGAAGCCCCAGTCTTGCAGAGCCTTGATCAACGGTTCCTCTTGGCGTTCTACCAAGACTGTCCGCTCATCGACAGAAAGGAGATTCATGCTCACCCAAGGGCTGCAAAAGTACATGGGCCAGCCAGCCGGAAGAGTCGGTTTCGGCGCCTCCAGGATCTCCCACCCACGGAACAGGTCATTGGGCACGTAGCGCTCCGGATTGACCAGCAGTTTCCCGGGCGCAAGCGGGACGATGGTGGCATCGATATGCATCGCGTGCGGGTCGTTCACCGCGACCCGGTGAATCCGGTACGCACTTCCCAGCGCACGTTGCATCCAGTCGATGCCGGAATCGTTGGTGACGTGGCTCTTCTGGACCACGATGTCTCGCCCGAAGCGTACGAAATCAGCCGCGTCGAAGACCGGCTCGAATTCCGTGATCGCATAGCCTCCCGAGTCGAGCCGATAATCCGCAGAGAACAGCTCGTCCGTCAGGTGGGGCCGTGGAGCCGGCAACCATCCGGCGCCCTGGCGGAAATATGACTTGATCAACGGGCGGTACGCGTCGACCTCATGGTGTCGGCAGCGCCAGGACAGGGGTGCCTCGATAATAGTGTCACCGATCACGATCAGGAGATCCCGCGGCATGGCGGAATAGAGTCCTGTGCTGTTCCAACTCGGGGTAGCAAACGCGAGTGAGTGATCGGTCGGCTCTGGGCGCACCACCGTGATGCCCTCGACCTCCAAGGCATCGATGAGCGCGTCGAGCTCTCTCTCGGCAGCAAGGACCTGCTCCGGCGGATACGGCGATCCTCCCCGTTCCTGGAACAGGCGTACTGAATCCTCGGGAAGCACCGCACGCATGGACGGCTGCCAGGTGGGGAACACGCCACCTGCCAAACGGCCTACCACGACTTCTTCAAGAGGGTCCCACTCCGTGTACGAGTTGACAATCTGCTGGGCCACGTCTGGTCCCTTCCGTGATGGTGAACTACTCACTGTTCATGGCGTCGATGAGGCTTTGGGGCCGCATATCGGTCCAATGCTGGTTGATGTAGTCCAGACACCCCTGGCGGGTGCCGTGGGGATGGACGACGGTCCAGCCGGCTGGTATGTCGATGAAGGTTGGCCATAGGGAGTGCTGACCTTCATCGTTACTCAACACAAGGTAGGTGCCGTCGGGGTCCTCGAAAGGATTCGTCATGTTTCACCTCCCCCGGCGAGATGGTGCAGCGGTGATCTCGCCAACTGGCTGTTCGAGGTCCGCCGCCATCGTCTCCG
>JBOHFU010000755.1:0-2166 GCA_050699675.1 Pseudonocardiaceae bacterium | reverse complement strand
GTGGACGTCGCGTGGCGGTTGGCCGAGCGGACCGAGGTGATCCGGTGAACTGGGTGGATGTGCTGGTGCTGGTGCTGGCCCTGCTCGCCGGGATCTCTGGCGCGCGGCAGGGGATGGCCACTGCGGCCGCGTCCTTCCTCGGCGTGCTGGCCGGGGCGGTGATCGGAGTGCGGATCGCGCCACAGTTGATCTCGCACTTCGAGAGCCCGGAGGTCCGAGTCGCGATCGGAGTGTCGATCGTGATCGTGCTCGTTGCGCTGGGCGAGACCCTGGGCGTGTGGCTGGGCGGCCTGGTACAGGCCCGGATCGGTGCCGAGGCGCTGCGCCAGCTGGACGGCGTGCTGGGCGCGGTGGTGCAGGGCGCTGCGGCTCTGGTGGTGGCCTGGCTGGTCGCGCTGCCGCTGACCAAGTCGTCGGCCTATCCCGGGGTGACCGCTGCGGTGAAGGACTCGTCGGTGCTGCGGGTCGTGGACACGATGATGCCCAAGGTGCTGCGCGACCTGCCGGGCGAGCTCACCGTGCTGCTGGACGTCTCCGGGTTCCCGGACGTCCTCGCCCCGTTCACCCCAACCCCGATCACCGATGTCGGTCCGGCCGATCCGGTTCTGCTCAACAGCCCGGTGGTCCGGGAGGCCCGCGCCAGCGTGCTCAAGGTCCGGGCCCGGGCGGTGTCCTGCTCCCGGGCGCTGGAGGGCACCGGGTTCGTGGTGGCCCCGCAGCGGGTGATCACCAACGCGCACGTGGTCGCCGGTAGCGACCGGGTGTCAGTGGAAACCTCAAGGGGCTCGCTGGACGCTGTGGTGGTCAGCTACGACCCGAGTACTGACGTCGCGGTGCTGAAGGTGCCTGGGCTGAGGGCGCCGGTGCTGGAGCTGGCCCCGAAACCGGCCATCACCGGGCTGAATGCGCTGGTGCTCGGCTACCCGCTGGACGGGCCCTACACGGCTTCGGCTGCCCGGGTGCGGGACCGCATCCGCTTGCGCGGCCCGGACATCTACAACGGGGCGACGGTGGTCCGCGACGTCTACACCGTCCGCGCCGTGGTGCGCAGCGGGAATTCGGGCGGACCCCTGCTCGACGGATCGGGTCAGGTGCTCGGCTTGGTGTTCGGGGCAGCGGTGGACAACGACGAGACCGGGTTCGTGCTGACCGAACAGGAGATCGCCGACGACATCGCCGCAGCACCGAGCCAGAGCGACCAGATCTCCACCGGCTCCTGCGCTGCGTGAGTACCTGTGAGTGGCGATGCGAGCTATATCCCTCAATGCCACTCACGCGCGTTCCGCAGGAACGCACTGATCAGCGTGGTGGTGTGCTCGGGCGCTTCCTGCTGCACGAAGTGGCCGACGCGGGGCAGTACCTCGTAGCGATAGCTGTTGCCGGCCCACTGGACCGAGCGCCGCGCGGTTGGCTCCAGCACGTACGGATCCTCGGCGCCGTGCACCTGCAGCACCGGAACTCGGGCAGCCCGGTTCACGGCGCGGGACAGCCGGCGCCCGTCGAACCGGAACTGGGAGCGGCCGACCCACCGGTAGTACTCCAGCGCGCAGTGCGCTGCGCCGGGGATCAGCATGGCCTCGCGGTAGCGCCTGGCCGCTAGGGTGAGCTCGCTCGACGCTCGCCACTGCGGGCCGGCTCCGCCGCGCAGGATCCGCTCCACCTGCGCCGCGCCGTCACGGGTGAGGCTGCGCTCGGGCAGCCACGGGACTTGAAAGTCGGCCAGGTAACGCGAAGCGCAGCGTTGCGCCGGGTCCCGCAGCAGCGCCTGCCCCATCGCGAGCGGATGCGGCGCGGACAACGCGGTGACCGAGCGCACCAACCTGGGGTGCAGCGCGGCGGTGCACCAGCCGAGGATTCCGCCCCAGTCGTGCCCGACCAGGTCGGCGTGGCGTTCCCCGAGTGCCCGAACCAGGCCCGCCACGTCACCCGACAGGGTCCACAGATCATAGCCACGGGGCGGTTTGTCGGAGTCACCGTAACCGCGCAGGTCCACGGCGACGGCGTGGCGCCCCGCGGCAGCCAGCGCCGGCAGCTGATGGCGCCAGGACCACCAGAACTCCGGGAAGCCGTGCAGCAAGAGCACCAGCGGGCCGGAACCGGCCTCCGCCACGTGCAGCCGGATCCCGTTGGCCGACACGTCCCGATGTGTCCAGGGCCCAGGAAACC
>JBOHFU010000754.1:0-2176 GCA_050699675.1 Pseudonocardiaceae bacterium | reverse complement strand
GCCTGGAAGATTGCCGACTTGCTCGGCGGCGAGTACAACTCCTGCCATCCCGAGGCCCACGAAAGCCCGTCTGTCAGCTGGGCCAGCACGTCCTCATACGAGCCCTCCGAGTACAGCGCCATGCCGATCGAGAAGTACGCCATCACCCGAGCCGGAAGCGCACGGTGACGTTGCTCGGTCCGCCCCGCCCCGGCGATCACCTCATCAACCAGACCCGGCGGGAACACCCGCGTCAGCACCCCCACCGACACCAGATCCGACAACCGACGATCCGACACCGGCTTCTTCCAACCAGCTCGAGGCATGCCCCCCAAACTACACCGTTGTCATCTTAACTGAACGGTATTGGGGCTAGCCCCGGCCTTTCAGTAGGACGTTGATCACGGGTTTGTTGGGCTTGTGGCGGCGCTGGGCGCGGCGGGCGGGGTCGGGGCGTGGTGACCGGGCCGGCCGGGTGCCGGCTTGTCCTGGGTCCTCGGTGGTGGGCGGTCAGGTGGTGGGCCGGTCAGGTGCGCAACGGCTGTGGGAGGGCGGCGAGGCGTGCGAACGCGGCGGCCAGTTCGTGTCGCCAGGGCCAGTGCTCGGCGATGCGGACGAACAGCCGTCGCTGCCCGCGGGTGATGCGGGCGGCGACGTGCAGCAGCCGGTAGCGCAGCGTCTTCGGCTCGCATCGGGCGAGGTCGCCGTGCAGCAGGATGGTCTGGGTCCAGGCGATCAGATCGCAGGCGGTCAGGGCGAGTTCGAGCCAGACGGCGTTGATCGCGAACAGTCGGGACGGGAAGCGTCCCAGCCCGGTGTGTTTGCCGCAGCGGATGCGGTCCTCGACGGTGGCGTGGCCGCGGTGGCGGGCCTCCAGCGCGGCGAGTTGCCCGATCGGGGTGTCGGTGGCGAAGGCCTGGAACCGCCAGCCGTCGATGTCGGTGAAGGACAGCTGGGCGCCGGGGTGCGGTCGTTCTCGGCGCACGATCACCCGCATACCGGCCGGCCAGCCGGCCGCCGCCGGGTCGGGCAGCAGCCCGGTCAGCTCGGCCACCTCGGCGCCCTCTCGCAGCTCGCCGTCGGCGTCGACGGCCGGGGTCCACGCCGGTTCGGGCAGGTCCAGGATGGCCTGTTGTACCTGCTCGGTCATGGTGAACCCGACCGAGAACTCGACGTCCAGGCCACCGTCGTCGCGCAAGCCACGCAGGTGCGCCAGCCACGCCTTGGTGCCGCCGGCGCCGTCGGCGCGGACCAGGATCGGGCTGCCATGGCGGTGCTCGTCGGGGATCTGCGCCAACGCCGCATCGGTGACGGTGATGTGGTCGGCGGCGGTGTTCGCGCCGGCATTGCCCGGACGCAGCAATCCGGCCAGCGCCTCGTTGGTGTTATCCAGGAAGACCAGGATGGGATGGAAGCCGAACCCGCCCTTGAAGTGCGCCGCCGCGCCCTGCTTCTCCGAGTGCGCCTCCACCAAGGTGGCGTCAACATCGAGGACCAGACCGGGCCAGTCCCGGCCACCCGCGGCGCACGCCGGCAGATCCCGGCCGGCCTCGGCGCGCAACAGCCACGCCCGCTCCCGCGCGCACGCCCGAGCATGACGCAGCCGATCAAGCACCGCGTCGTCGACGCTGTCGAGGACCCGCCATGCGGTCGCCGTCGAGGCCACCGACCCGAACAGCCCGGGCTGATCCCGCAGCACCGCCAGATCCGAGATCGCCTCCCCGCCGTCGGCGAGCATCACCGCGACATCGACCAGCACCCGCCCCGAATCGTGGCACGAACGACGCTCCCGCAACCCGGCCAGCGCGTCCGAGAACGCCGCGCTCATCCCGGCAGCGTCGGCCAGATCGCCCAGCAGCCGCGTACCGGCATGCGAGGCGACACCCTGCCCATCGGCGGTGACGGTGATCCCGGGCCGACCCGTTGTAGCCTGCACCTGCGAAGTGCCTCTCCGTGCGGACGATCAGAGCCTCGACAACCCCGATCCAACCGCCCAGAGCAGGCACTTTCGCGTTCCACCACCCGTGTCGCACCACAAGATCAGATCACTACTGCAACACCCGGGTTAAGCGGCTCATCGGAGATTCGGGTGGGTGAGCTTGCCTGCGGCCAGGATCATTCGTAGTCGGTAGTTGGTCGGGTTGCGGAAGCCGCGGGCGATGCGGCGGTGGAGCTCGATGATGCCGTTGACGGCTTC
>JBOHFU010000753.1:0-2181 GCA_050699675.1 Pseudonocardiaceae bacterium | reverse complement strand
GATAGCGGGAGTATCGCCTGCGCGCCCACTGATCTTGTCGGCGTGCTCGTCACTCATGGCATCCCCTCGGTGCGGTTGGCTGGACGTACAGTAGCGACTCCCTCGGTAGGGTGAAGATCGCAGGTGCTCAACCGGGCCAGCTGTGCACTGGCTTCCTTGCCCGGGGTGTCAGGCTTGACTGCCCGGGGGTGGCGGCGATCAGCCTGGGATCGACGAGGGGCAGTAGATCCAATCCGTTACCCGAGGCGGCGTGGGTTGAGCACGCTCAGTGTTGGATCTTCGACGCCAAGTGGCCGAAACCGCATATACCGCCTTCGCCGGCATCCGTCTTGCGGTCACCGCCCGGCTGGTCGTCCGCCGGGTTCGCTACGACAACCCGGCCGGGCAGGACGAGCTGCTACCCGGCTTCCGCTGCCACCGCCTTGCTCACCGGTACCACGCCCTGCTCACCGGTCTAGATCAAGACAAGGGCCGCGCGCGTCACAGCAACGATGCGCTGGCTGGCCGGGATGCAACATCAATGCGTCGGAATCTGAGTGGGTAATCTGGAGGGAATCGGTATGCTCTTTCGGGCTTCTCCCGCGCGTACGGAGCCCTGTACTATGCGTTGTCGATCAGGCGACGACGATGATGCACTGGGGGATACCATGGCCAAGGATCCGGACGAGGGCAAGAAGGATCCGGACGAGGGCAAGCATTCCAAAGAGGATCCGTCGCGAGCTGACGGGAAGGTCCCGGATGGTACCCGGATCGATCCACGAGAGCCCGGGTCCGGCGGAAAGCACGGCCGTTGACCACTGCGCACGCTGCGCGGCTGCTCGATCGCTTGGTGGAGCAGCTGACCGCTGAGGGCGACCTCACCCCGGCCTGGCGAGCAACCTCTCTGGCCGTACCCCGCCACCTCTTCATCCCCGACACCGTATGGCAACACAATCCGGACATCGACGGCCCGAACGACCTGGTACCGGTGCACCGCCGCGAACAGCCCGACCGGTGGCTGGAGATCGCCTACACGAACTCCGCGGTGACCATCCAGGTTGACGACGGCCACCCGGCCGGCCCGAACGGGCAGGGCCGCGACATCTCCAGCTCCGCCAGCCACCCGGGCATCGTGGCGCAGATGCTCGCAGCGTCGGGAGCCCAGCCAGGCGAGCGGGTGCTGGAGATCGGCACCGGCACCGGCTACAACACCGCCTTGCTGGCGCACCGGCTCGGAGCCCACAACGTCGTCAGTGTGGAGATCGACGGGGCGCTCGCCGGGCACGCTCAGCGGGCGCTCAAGGCGGCAGGCTATGACGCTGTCACGGTACTGACCGGGGACGGCGCGCTCGGCCACCGCGACCGGGCACCGTATGACCGGGTCTTGTGCACCGCCAGCGTCCAGCACGTGCCCCCTGCTTGGGTGTCGCAGACCCGGCCCGGTGGACGGATCCTCACTCCCTGGGCGAACGCGTACTTCGACGGGGGACTGCTGGCGCTGGAGTCACTCGGTGACGGCATCGCCACCGGCCGGATCGTCGGCAAGGCGTGGTTCATGTGGCTCCGCGACCAGCGGGTCCCTCGAGTCTCGGTCGGCAAGTTCGTCCGAGAGGACCAGCACGCTGACGCCTCGACGACCGAGGTGCACCCCTTCGAGGTGGCTGGGGACTACGACGCGCAGTTGGCCGTGGGCCTGCGAGTGCCCGACTGCCGGCACCTGTACTGGCGTCCGGACCACGACGATGATCACGGCACCCTGTGGCTGATCGACCCATGCTCGGGGGCGTGGGCGAGCCTGCGGCATCACCCGAAGTCCGACGGTCCCTACGAAGTACGCCAGCATGGGTCACGACGGCTGTGGGATGAAGTCGAAGCCGCCCACCGATGGTGGCGAGACGCCGGTGAACCCACGGCCGCTGACTGGCACTTCACCGTCACCCCAGACACTCAGCGAGTCGAGCTGAACAACCGGTAGCGAGCCCATGTCCCTGGCAGCGCCCGGGGAGACGTCTGGGGTGGCGGATGCTGTTCAGTTCAGTACCGGATGCTGATGTGCTCCTGGCCGGGTGACGCTTCGGTGGGCAGCCGGCTGGCGTGGCCGGTGGCGATGCGGTGCGCGCTCCACGCTGCGGCGGCTGCGTCGAGGACGTCGTCGGCGCCGGCGTTGCCGGCGTCACCGAGCTGGTCGGGCAGGTGGATGCC
>JBOHFU010000752.1:0-2186 GCA_050699675.1 Pseudonocardiaceae bacterium | reverse complement strand
GGTCCTCGCAGTGCAGGGTGGGCGGCAGCACGCCGTGATGTACAGCGAGCGCGGCCTTGATCAGCCCGGCGACGCCGGCGGCCGGCATCGCGTGGCCGATCATCGACTTCACCGAGCCGATGCCGATATCGGTGCCATTCGCTGGCCCGAATACCCGGGTCAGTGAGGCAAGTTCGGTCTCGTCGCCGGCCGGGGTCGCGGTCCCGTGCGCCTCGAGCAGGCCGAGCGCACCCGACTCGGTGGGGTCCAGACCGGCCGCCCGCCAGGCCCGCTCGATGGCTCGTACCTGCCCGTCGGCCCGCGGGCTCATCAGGCTGCTCGCCCGGCCGTCGCTGGCCACTCCGCTACCGCGGATCACCGCGTACACCCGGTCGTCGCCGGCGTCGGCGAGCCGCTTGAGCACGACCATGCCGGTGCCCTCGCCGATGAGGATGCCATCGGCGCCGCGGTGAAACGGCCGGATCCGCTGGCTGGGGCTCAGCGCACCGAGCTGGCTGAACACGCTCCACAGCGTGATGTCGTGGCAGTGGTGCACCCCGCCGGCGAGCACCACGTCGCAGCGGCCGGCGGTCAGCTCCGCGACGGCATGATCGATGGCGACCAACGACGAGGCGCAGGCCGCGTCGACGGTGTAGGCGGGGCCCGCCAGGTCGAGCCGGTTGGCCACCCGGGAGGCCACCAGGTTAGGCACCAGGTCGATCGCGGCCTCCGGCCGGTCCGGGCCGAGCCGAGACTGGAAAGCGGTCCGGATCTCCTCCAGCCGCGCCTCGTCGACGTCCGGGAGTAGCTCACGCAGGGTGGTGACGAGCTGGTTCGCGGTGCGGATCCGCTGGTCCAGCCGGGCCAGGCCGGGCGTGAGGTAGCCGCCGCGACCGACGATGACCCCGGCCCGGGATCGGTCGCCCAGCTGGTCCTCGCCACCGGCGTCAGCGAGGGCCTCAGCGGCGACGTGCAGCGCGATCAGCTGGTCGGGTTCCCCGCCGGACACCGCCACCGGCATGATCCCGAACCGCACCGGGTCGAATCCGACCCCGTTCACGAACCCGCCGCGGCGGCAGTACAGCCGGTCACCGCGCCCGCTCGCGGCAGCCTCGGGATCGTAGTAGGACGGGTCCCAGCGGGCGGCCGGAACGTCGGTGATCGCATCGACGCCGGCCAGGATGTTGGACCAGTAGGTGGCGAGGTCAGGAGCGCCGGGGAACACCGCGGCCATCCCGACGATGGCCACCTCGACCGGTTCAGCCATCCCGTCCGGCCTCGAATGCCCCGGCCTCGACTGTGCCGACCTCGAATGCCCTGGCCTCGAACTTCGCAGGCTCGGCGCACATGTACACCACCTGGGGGTCGGTGCCGCCGGCAAGCTCGGCGAGCAGGCAGGCGACGCCGTCACCGGGGTCGATCAACCCGATGCCGCGCCGCTCGTACTCGCGCCTCAGCTCGGCGGAGACCATCCCTGTTCCCCCGAGCCCACAGTCGGGTGTCGCCCACGGCCCCCAGTCGAGGGCGACGACCCGGCCGCGGGTCCGGCTGGCCCAGATCCGGGCCAGCGTGTCCAGTGCGTCGTTGGCGGCGGCGTAGTCGACCTGCCCGCGGTTGCCGAACACCCCCGACACGCTGCCGAACAACACCAGGAAGCCGAGGTCGTCCCGGGCCGCCTCGGCGAGCGCCCGCGCCCCGTCGACCTTGGTTCCCCACACCCGGGCGAACCCTTCGGGTGTCTTGTCGACCAGTAGCCGGTCGGCCAGTACCCCGGCACCATGCACGATCCCGTCCAGCCGCCCATGCCGGCGATACACACCGTCCACCAGGGCACTGACCGCCACCGGGTCCCGGACGTCAACCGCGGAATAACGGACCGAGGCGGTCACCCTGGCCAGCTCGGCCAGCGTGGCCCGGATCTCCCGCTGCGCCAGGATCCGGCTGATCGCCGCCTCGATCTCGACCGGCTTGCGGTCCCCAGCCTGGGCCAGCACCCGCCGCAACGCGGCCCGGTCGATGGCCGCAGCGGTCACCGGGTCCTCGTCGCCGACCGGCGGCGGAGTGCGGCCGACCAACTCCAGGTGCCCGCCGCCGGCCCGGGCCAGCCCGATCGCGACCTGGGCGGTGATGCCGCGGGCGCCGCCGGTCAGCAGCACCACCGAGTCCGCCCCCAGCCCGAACTCGGCAGATCCGTTCGAACTCAGCGG
>JBOHFU010000751.1:0-2212 GCA_050699675.1 Pseudonocardiaceae bacterium | reverse complement strand
GTGAAGCTGACCGTGCCGGTGCCCGCGACGATCTCGGCGACGGTGCCGGCGGCGACCAGCCGGCCCCGGTGCATCACCACCACGTGGCTGCAGGTCTGCTCCACCTCGGCGAGCAGGTGGCTGGAGACGAGCACCGTCCGCCCGCCTGCGGCGTAGCTACGGAGCACCTCGCGCATGGCGTGGATCTGTGGGGGGTCCAGGCCGTTGGTCGGCTCGTCGAGCACCAGCAGATCCGGTTTCCCGAGCATGGCCTGCGCGATCGCCAGCCGCTGGCGCATCCCTTGGCTGTAGGTGACCACTCGCCGGTGCACCGCGTGGGCCAACCCGGCGATCTCCAACGCCTCCTCGATGCCGGCGTCGGAGGCGGGCCGGCCGGTGGCCGCCCAGTACAGCCGGAGGTTCGCCGCTCCGGACAGGTGCGGCAGGAACCCGGGACCCTCCACGAACGACCCGATCCTCGACAGCACCGGGGAACCAGCCGTCACCCGGTGCCCGAATGCCCGCAACTCCCCGGAGGTCGGCCGGATCAGCCCCATCAGCATCCGCAGCACCGTGGTCTTGCCGGCCCCGTTGGGCCCGAGCAGACCCAGCACCTGCCCGTGCTCGACGCGGAAGGAGAGGCCATCGACGGCCGTGATGCCGCCCGGGTAGCGCTTGGCCAGCCCCGACACCACCAACGGCACCCCGGCCAGCTCGGGATCGGCGTCATCAGCGTGCCGGCGGCGCACCGCGGCGACCACGCCGAGCGTCACCATCAGCGCGGCCAGCCCACCCAGCCCGGCAAGCTGGGCGACCGGAAGCGGTACCGGTGCTTGCTCTCCGGGTACCACAGGCACGGCCAGGCGGGCGTCATCGGCCAGCGAGACCGTGTAGGTGGCGGGCTGCTGGGGCACCGCGTAGCCGCGGTCGGTCGTCGACACGGTGACCGCGAGCCGGTGTCCGGTCTGCACCGGCCGCACCACACCGGCCAGCGTCACCGTGACCTCGACCGGTGTGCCGTCGGCGGGCAGCGGGCCGATCCGCACCGGGGCTACCGCGCCCCCCGGCAGCGTGCGCCGCTGGTCCGGCCCGAGGTCGTAGAGCTTGACGAACAGCACCGCTTCGCTGGGTGGCGCCGTGGCGCCGGTGGCCGCGGCGGCCACCTGCAACCGGATCCGCGGCGCTCCGGCGACCTCCAGCGGGTCGGCCAACGGATCGGTGTTGAATGTCGCGGCCTGCCCGGGCAAATCCATGGCCACGCCGTCGAGGGTCCCGGCGCCCTCGGTCAGCGCGCTGGTGAGCCCGGGCAGGCTGCTCAGTGCGGCAGGGCTGCCGCCCGGCGGGCGCACGACCTGCTGCGGCCCCCCGTGCAGAGCCAGTTCTCGGCGCTGCGCCGGAACGCCGTCGAGCCCGGGATAGGCCGGGGCAATGACGGTGCGCTGGGTGAAGCCTCGTCGGGTGCCGAAGACTCCCTGCACCTGGTAGTCGAAGCCGGTCCCCGGATCCGCGCCGATCTGGCGCAGGTGGTAGTTGAACCAGGCACCGATCTCCTCCTGCAGCTGCGTGCCGGGCTGGCCGCTGTCATGCCCGCCCGCGTACCAGACCACCTTCAGCGGGGCACCCGCCGACGCGAGCTGTCGGGCGGTGGCGTCGGCCTGGTCCAGCCCGAACAGGGGGTCCTGCTCGCCCTGGATGAGCAGGGTCGGCGCGGTGATGCTGCCTGCCACCACGGCAGGGGAGGAGCGCTGCAGCAGCGCCACGATCTCCGGGGTAGGCGAACCCGTGATAGCGGCCTGGGTGTAGGCCGCGCACACCTCCGGACGGAACCGCCCGCACACGCTGAGCTCTTCGGCGTCCGTGCTGGCCGCGGCGCCGAAGAACTGCCCCGTCCACTCCCGCTTGAACACCCCGTCCGGGGCGAACGCGCCCGCCGCCGGGGTGGCAGCGGGGATAGGCTGGCGGCTCGCGGCGTTCGGGAACAGCGCCTGGGCCAGGTCGTTCCAGGTGATCTGCGGGACGAGTGCGTCCACCCGGCGGTCGGTCCCGGCCAGCAGCAGGGCCAACGCGCCGCCGTAAGAGGCGCCGGTCACGCCGGCGCGTGGGTCACCGGGACCGTCGCGCACCACGTCGGGTCGCTTGGCCAGCCAGTCCACCAGCGCTCGAGCGTCGGCCACCTCGTAGTCGGGGGAGTTGAGCCCGATCTGTCCGTCACTCGCGCCGAATCCCCGGGCGG
>JBOHFU010000750.1:0-2215 GCA_050699675.1 Pseudonocardiaceae bacterium | reverse complement strand
TGGACGTGGACACCGCGATGCAGATCGAGGGCCGCTACTTCCTGGACCTTGCCACCGGCCAGGTCGCCAAGAACATGATCAAGGCGTTCTTCTTCGACC
The DNA here is from genome assembly GCA_050699675.1 of Pseudonocardiaceae bacterium. Classification (GTDB taxonomy): domain Bacteria; phylum Actinomycetota; class Actinomycetes; order Mycobacteriales; family Pseudonocardiaceae. The sequence continues at coordinate 2,116 of JBOHFU010000750.1, read as the reverse complement.
TGCAGCACATCAACAAAGGCGGCAGCCGGCCCGACGGGTACCCCCGGCGCACCTTCCGCAAGGTCGGCGTGCTCGGGGCCGGGATGATGGGCGCCGGCATCGCCTACTCCTGCGCCCGCGCGGGCATGGACGTCGTGCTCAAGGATGTGGACCTCGCCGCGGCGACCCGGGGCAAGGGCTATTCCGCCAGGGTCCTGGACAAGGCCGTTGCCCAGGGTAAATCCACGCCAGACCAGCGCGACGAGGTGCTGGCCCGGATCATCCCGACGGCCGACACCAGCGACCTCAAGGGCTGCGACCTGGTGATCGAGGCGGTGTTCGAGGACCCGGCGCTGAAAATGAAGGTCTTCGCTGAGATCGTCGGCGTGGTCGATCCCCAGGCGTTGCTGTGCTCGAACACCTCGACGCTGCCGATCACCGAGCTCGCCGCCGGGGTCGATCGCCCGGCCGACTTCCTCGGCCTGCACTTCTTCTCGCCGGTGGACAAGATGCCGCTGGTGGAGATTGTCCGCGGGCGTCAGACGTCGGATGCCGCGCTGGCCGCCGCGATCGACGTCGTGCAGCAGATCCGCAAGACCCCGATCGTCGTCAACGACAGCCGCGGGTTTTTCACCAGCCGGGTCATCGGCACCTTCCTCAACGAGGGTGTCGCGATGCTCGCCGAGGGTGCGCCCCCGGCGTCCATCGAGCAGGCCACCACACAGGCCGGCTACCCGGCCCCGGTGCTGCAGTTGCTGGACGAGCTGAACCTGACCTTGACCCGCAAGATCCGCGCAGAGACCCAGCGCGGCGTCGAGGCGGCGGGGGGCACCTGGACCCCGCACCCGGCCGACGCGATCATCGACCGGATGGTGCTGGAGTTCTCCCGGCCCGGGCGTTTCGGCGGTGCCGGGTTCTACGACTACACCGACGGCAGACGCACCCGGCTGTGGCCGGGCTTGGCCGAGCATTTCGGTCCGCTGCGCCCCGACGCGATCCCGTTCGAGGATATGAAGGAGCGGTTGCTGTTCGTCGAGGCGCTGGAGACCGTGAAGTGCTTCGACGAGGGCGTCATCACCTCGGTGCCCGACGCCAACATCGGCTCGATCATGGGTATCGGGTTCCCACCGTGGACCGGCGGCGTGATGCAGTTCATCGACGGCTACCCCGGCGGCCTGCCCGGCTTCGTAGCCCGCGCGCACGAGCTGGCCACCCGCTACGGCCCCCGCTTCACCCCACCCGCCTCACTAACCCGCGCGTAGCTAGCGCGACATGGATGCTTGTCGTCGTCGACATGCTCCCTGGGACAACGATAAGCATCCATGTCGCGCTTGTAGGGGGTCAGCGGGTTCGCCGGGACGGCAGCTGCCATCGGAGTCGCCCGGCTCCTTGATCCACAGGAATGCGTCCACTCCCTGCAGGCCGGTCTGCGTGGTAGGCGGGTACCCCAGCGCGCTCCCTGGGGAGCCGCCCAGCCCGCGGCCGTAGGTCACCGTGGCGTCGGTGGTGTTGAAGTTGGCCACGTTCAGCGCGAGGCCCGCCGCCTCGTGGCCGCCGGCCCGGCGCAGTGCCTCGACGACGACGGCGGTGTCGGTGATCCAGCCAGGATTTCCGGCATCGAGGTAGACGGTGGTCTTGGGTCTCGCTGCCAGTGTCCTGACGGCGTCGGCCAGCAGTCGCTGGATCAGCTACTCGGTGAGCGAGACCGTCGAGGAGACCTTCCGCCAAGAACGCCGCGGCTGGCCCAGCACGAACACCCGCCACCTCCGCCAGGTCCGTACCGCCATGGCCGCCGCACATGCCCACGACATCCCGCTCTACCCCAAGTTCCGCAGCTGCACCGCCCCCTCGGTCCGAGAAGTGCGGAACGTCAGGTTTGAGGGTTCCAGAGCAGCGTTTTGAAGCTGCGGGCCTCGAAGTTCTTGGTGCTGTTACCGGAACCCGCAATGATCAACAACTTTCCGGTGGGTAGCAGCGCGGCGTGAATTGCATTGATCTGAAATTCCCTAGGACGCCGAGGATGCTCCAGTGATCGAAGGTCGCCTAACAGTAGCGCGGTCGCGAACACTATGGCCCACCACAGATGAAGACGGAACGTTCCCCACCTGTCGGGGCTGGCTGAGTCCCCCTTCGGGGC
>JBOHFU010000749.1:0-2219 GCA_050699675.1 Pseudonocardiaceae bacterium | reverse complement strand
GGTGGAGGCGTCGCCCCGGCCGCCGCCTCCACCGCGACGCGGAGCCTGTGGCGTCAATCCGGGTGGCATGCCAGTCCGGTATCAGCGTGTCATCGCCGTATCGTCGGACTGGGCCGAAACCGTGTCATACTGCTGCCCGCAGAAGCAGACGTGAGTTGATCTATCAACCCGCAGTAACACAAGATCACTCAAAGGAGCGATGAGCGAGGGGCCGGGCCGGATGAGCGGATCAGGTTCCGGGACCCTCGGGGAGTTCGCACAGCCCGCGGCGGGTCCGCCTGCCTGCCATCCACCTGGAGAAGACGCTCCCGGACCATGACAGCCGATGCCGTGCGGGGCCCAGTCCCCTTATCCAGCCGCATGCCCTACGGCATGGGTGCCGGCGCGACCATGGTTCGACTGATCCGCGAAAGCTACGCGGCAATCCAGCCGCAGGCCGAGGAGGTCGTCCGCTTCTTCTACGCGACGCTGTTCGCGATCGCTCCGGCCACTCGGGAGCTGTTCGCCGCCAACATGGAGGTGCAGCACGGCCGGTTCCTGAAGGCTCTGACATACATCGTGCAGAAGGCCGATCAGCCCGACGATCTGTTGCCTTTCCTGCGTCAGCTGGGCCGCGACCACCGCAAGTTCGGAGTGCAGACGCAGCACTACGACGCGATGGGGACGGCCCTGGTCACCGCGCTGAAGCAGTACGCAGGTCAGGCCTGGACCCCGCAGGTGGAAAAGGCGTGGATCGACGCTTACGGCCTGATCGCCAAGACGATGCAGGAGGCGGCCGACGAAGACCGCGAACCCGCGTGGTGGACCGCACAGGTCATCGACCACCAGCGGCTGACCTGGGATCTGGCCGTGGTTCGCGTCAGGCCCGACCGGCCGGTGCCCTACCGGGCCGGGCAGTACGTCAGTGTGGAGGTGCCTCAGCGGCCGCGGCTGTGGCGCTTCCTGTCTCCGGCGAACACGCCGCGCCCGGACGGAGCGATCGAGTTCCACATCCGCGCTGTGGCGGGCGGCTGGGTCAGCCGGTCGATCGTCGGCCATAGCCAGGTCGGCGACACCTGGCGGATCGGCTCGCCGATGGGGCGCATGACGGTGGATCGGCGCTCCGGCCGGGATGTCGTGATGGTCGCCGGCGGCACCGGAACTGCCCCCATGCGCGCCATCCTCGAGGAGCTGACCCGTTGGGGCAGCAACCCACAGGTGACGATGTTCGCGGGCGGCCGTACCCGCGCCGACCTCCCTGAGCTCGACACGCTCACCGCTATGACCGCCACGAATCCCTGGCTGACGGTGATCCCGGTGCTCGAGTCGCACCCGAGGGTGGCCGGGATCGAGCGCGGGACACTCGCCGATGTGGTCCCCCGCTTCGGCACCTGGGCGGACCGGGACGTGCTGGTCTGCGGCTCCCCCGCGATGATCAGAGCCACCGTATCCCGGATGCTCGTCGCCGGTACCCCACTGGACCGGATCACCTACGACCCGTTCACCCTCGACTAGTTTGCCGCCCTTCAAGGACGGCCAACCCCCGTGTTGATCACCTTAAACGGCTACCAACCCCACGGCGCCCAGCCCAGCCACCTGGCCGACCAGGGCGGACGTTGGTAGCTGACGTTGGTAGCTGTTGAGAGCAGCCCCAGCCGGGGTTGGCGGTCCTTGAAGGGCTACCTACTGGGGCGCCAGATGACCAGTGCTTGGTCGTGGGGGCGTACTGGTACCAGGTCGCGGCGGTAGGAGGCGTGCACGGCCGCAGCGGCCTGTTCGGCAACGGTCTGTGCCTGGGCTAGCTCAGCACGCGCCTCGGCCAGCTCGTCCGCGAGTTCGGCCAGCCTGGCGCGCAGCGCCTCCACCTGGTTCTCCAGGTCGATGATCCGCTTGATGCCGGCCAGGTTGACCCCGTGGTCCTGGGACAGCCGGTGCACCTCGTGCAGCAGCGCGATGTCGCGGGCCGAGTAGCGGCGGCCACCCCCCGGGCTACGGCCAGGCGACACCAACCCCATCCGGTCGTAGGTGCGCAGCGTCTGGGCGTGCAACCCAGCCAGCTGGGCGGCAACGGAGATCACGAAGACGGGGGTGTCCTGGTTCGCACCCGGCGGGGTCGGGATAATCATCGCGCCGCCCCCCGACGCTGCGCGCGGGTCAGCAGGTCGGCCCGCGGGTCGTCGCCCGCAGTGGCCTGCGCGTAGGCCGCCAGCGCCTCTTTGGCCGCCTTCTCCAGCTTGCCG
>JBOHFU010000748.1:0-2220 GCA_050699675.1 Pseudonocardiaceae bacterium | reverse complement strand
TATCACTCAGTTCTGGCCGCCGTCGCAGAGGGTCACCAGACACGCGGCGCCATCGCCCGCTTCGTCGGCCGGCGAGATGACGCGCTGCAGCATCCGCTAACCGTGTTGGAAGACGCCGGGCTGTTGCATCGGGATCCGGATGCGTTCCGGGCCAGCCGCAGCAGGATACGCATCACTGAACCACTGATCACCTTCTACCACGCCGTGATGCGCCCGGAGTGGGCCAGACTAGAGCGCCCCGGGCAGGCCGAGAGGGTATGGGCCGACGCCCGGGCCCGCTTCGAGTCGGCAGTGCTCGGCCCGCACTTCGAGCAGCTGTGTCGGGACTGGGCCGCCCGCTTCGCCGACGACGCCACTGTCGGCGGCCGGGCGGCCACGGTGACCAGCGGCGTGGTCAACGATGCTGCTCGGCGGCGCAGCTGGGAGGTCGACGTCGTGGTGGCAGCAACGGGCGGGCGAGTGCTGGCTCTGGGCGAGGCGAAGTGGGGGCAGCTGATGGACGTCACTCACCTCGACCGTCTCCGGCGGATCCGTCAGTTCCTCATCGCCCAGGATCGCGACGGCGCCGAGCGCGCTCAGCTGCTGTGCTTCAGCGGGGTGGGCTTCACCGCCGACTTGCAGGCGGCCGAGCGAGATGGGCAGGTCAGCTGCATCGGCCTTGATCGTCTCTATGCCGTCGAGACGTCTGACTAACATCGATGAGACTAACATTGTTGGTAGTCAATCGATGTGGCGAGCAATCGAGCTTTCGACTACCACAATGGGTACGGTGTTTGGGTGCGCATGTCGGACCTTCCTTCGCTTGAGGTCTCCGTCACGGTGGGCGCCCCGCCGGAACGGGTCTGGGCACTCGTCAGCGACGTCACCCGCGTCGGTGACTGGGGCGGCGAGTGTGTGGGCGCGCAGTGGGAAGGAAGCGCCGGCGGGCCGGAGGTCGGTGCCCGCTTCCGCGGCCGGCAGGTGCGGAAGGGCCGCACCTGGGAGACCTGTTCGGTGGTCACCGAAGCGGAGCCCGGCGTCAGCTTTGGCTGGGCGGTGGAGGATCCGGCGAACGCCGCCGCCACCTGGCGGTTCGAGTTGGCCCCGGACGGGTCGGGCGGCACTGTCCTGCGCTACCAGGCCGTGATGGGTCCTGGTCCGTCGGGCCTGACTGCGGTGATCGCCAAGGTGCCTGACCTCGAGGAGCGCATCATCGCCGATCGCCTGAAAGAGCATGAACGGAACATGACGGCGACGCTGGAGGCGATCAAACGGGCGGCTGAGCAGGGTTGACCCCGTCCGCGAAACGTGCAGGTGCTGGGCCGAACACGCGTCGGCTGGTGTTCACCACCGTGTGGCCGAACGCGCGGTTTCCGGCGGCCCGGATCGCCGCTCCCGTACCGAACGGAGCGACCCTGCCGATCGCCACGACTGACTGCTTGCCCCCGTATTTGGTCAGCAACCAGCGGCCGAGGGCCTTGTTGACCGCGGTAATCGAGGACATCGGCGTCGCGGTAGGCAGTAGATCTCTCCAGTGCTGATCCGTTCGGCCGGCCATCTTCTCCGCCAGCATGGCGCCGCGGTCACCGAATACGACGGCGAGCACTAACGTCCGCCGTCGCTCGACCTCCTCTCCCCGGATGCCGTGCACCTCGGCGATGGCCAACGCGAACAGCGCCGTGACCTCGAGGAAGACCGCGGTCTCCCCGCCACCGAGGGTGAGGGCGAGAACAGTCCCGATGCCAGGCGCGGCCGCGACACCACCCACGGCGGCTCCGGTGCCGCTGACCGCTGCCAGGTACTGCTTCTCCAGCACATCGATGATCTCGGCCGGAGTCGCGTCGGGTCGCGCTCGGCGCAGCCGCGCAACGTAACCGGCGACCGGTGACCGCTGAATGCCGATGGCCTTCTCCAGGCCGCGCAGCAACACCTTAAGCAGGTCCGCCCGCCGGTCACCCATGTTCCGACCTCCGATACGCGGGTGCGCCGACGCAACCGGCCTTGCACCGCTTGTGATCACGTTGTGACCCACGTAGGGCGAACCCGCTGGCAGACTAAGCCGAACATACTGAGGGGTCAGATCCGCGTCCCCTCCATCCGTCCGAAGAGGGGATAATCCATGGGCAAACCGTTCAACGCCCGTCTGGTCACACTTCTTGCCGGTGCCGCGCTCCTTTTACCCACCTCGGTGGCCTGCGCCCAAAGCGCCCCCCCTGGTGATCAGGGTGCCCCGGCCGGCCC
>JBOHFU010000747.1:0-2225 GCA_050699675.1 Pseudonocardiaceae bacterium | reverse complement strand
ACCGGCCAGGGAGAGGAGCCCCGTGTCGATGTTGACATCAGGGGAAGACGTGGAGATCACATCGTTGAAGAAGCGGGGCTGGTCGATCTCGGCCATCGCCCGTCATGTCGGCCATGACCGCAAGACGGTTCGTGGCTACTTGTCCGGAGAACGCGAGCCGGGCCTGCGCGAGCGCGCCGAGCCCGACCCGTTCGATCGCTTCGAGCCCTACGTGCGCCAGCGGTTCGCCGATGACGCGCACGTGTGGGCCACGATGCTGTTCGACGAGCTGGTCGCGCTCGGCTATCCGCGCAGCTACCAGACCTTCACCCGCCACCTCCGGGACCGGGCGCTGCGCCCGCACTGCGAGCCGTGCGCATCGTCCAACGGCCGCGCGCATGTCGACATCGACCACCCTGCTGGTGTCGAGATCCAGTGGGACTGGCTCGAGCTCGATGACACTCCGTGGGGCGAGAAGGCCTACGTGCTCGTCGGCGCGCTGGCGCACTCGGGCCGCTTCCGAGTGTGGTTCTCCGACTCGGCCGACCAGGCCCATCTGGTGGTCGGCATCGACGAGATCCTGCGCCGGCTGGGCGGGACGGCTCGGCGCTGGCGGGTCGATCGGATGGCCACGGTCATCGTGCCCGGCACCGACCGCATCCAGCGCAGCTTCGCTCCCGTCGCCAAGCACTACGGCGTCGGTGTCGACCCGTGTCCGCCGCGGCACGGGAACCGCAAGGGTGTCGTGGAGAAGGCGATCCACTACCTGACCCAACGGTGGTGGCGCACCGCCCGCGTCGCCTCGCCGACCGAGGCGCAGGCCAGCGCGGACCGGTTCAGCGTCGAGATCGCCGATGCCCGCGGGCGTGACAGCTCCACCGTCGGCGCGCTGGCCGATGCCGAGCCGCTGCTGGTGCTGCCCGACGCGCCCTACCCGGCCGAGGTCGCCGAGGTGCGCACCGTCGCCGCCAACGCGCTCGTGTCGCTGTGGGGCAACCGCTACTCGGTCCCGCCCGGCCTCGTCGGCGGCCACGTGCAGATCCGGTGGCGGCTCGGCGCCGAGCACATCGACATCAGCGCGGCCGGCGTGATCGTGACAACCCATCGCCTCGCACCACGCGGCGCTCAACGCACCGTCCGGCTCCCCGAGCACACCAAGGCCCTCGAGAACGTGGTGCTCGGCGCGTTCAGCACCGACCGCCCGTGCAAGAAGAAGATCAACCGGCCGCCCACCGACGCTGCGCTGGCGATCGCGGCGGAGCTGCTCGGCGACCGCGGCGCGGACCCGGTCATCGACCTCGACGTCTACCGGCGAGCCATCGAAAGCACCGAAGCCCGATGAGCCGTGACACCCTCTACCAACAGCTCCGATCGCACCTCGCCTACCTCAAGCTCAACGCCGCCGCCGAAGCGCTCCCCGCGCACCTAGACGACGCCATCAAGAACAAGGCGAACCCCACCGAGTTCCTCGAACGACTCCTGGCCGTCGAGGTCGAAGCGACCGAAGCGAGACGACACGCCGGGCTGTTGCGCTTCGCGAACTTCCCGTCGCCGTGGCGGCTGGGGGACTTCGACTTCGCCGCCCAGCCCTCCATCGACCAGGCGCTCATCCGCGACCTCTCCACCTGTCGGTTCGCCACCGACGCCACCAACGTGTTGTTCATCGGCCCACCCGGCGTCGGCAAGACCATGCTCGCCATCGCGCTCGGTCACGCCGCCGTCGACGCCGGACTACGCACCTACTACACGACCGCCGCCGACCTCGCCGCCCGCTGCCGCAAAGCCGCCGTCGAAGGACGCTGGGCGACCACCATGCGGTTCTTCAACGGACCGTCGGTCCTGATCGTCGACGAGCTCGGCTACCTGCCCATGCCCGCCGAAGACGCCAACGCCCTGTTCCAGGTCATCAGCCAGCGCTACCTGCGCGGCTCGATCATCCTCACCACCAACCGCGGCGTCGCCTCCTGGGGCGACATCTTCGCCGACACCACCATCGCCGCGGCCATGCTCGACCGGCTCCTGCACCGCTCCGCCGTCATCAACATCAACGGTGACAGCTACCGCATGCGCGCCCACCGAGCCCGCGCTCGCAAGCTCACCCAAGGAGGTGACGCCTAGAGTCCACCCGCCACCAGGGTGAGGAATTTCGATGAGCAACCCTGGGGAGTTTCAGCGAGCGCCGTCATCGTTCGCGACGACACCGCAGGGCTTCAGCGCGCTGCACGGGTGGCTCGCCGGCTTCGGGC
>JBOHFU010000746.1:0-2230 GCA_050699675.1 Pseudonocardiaceae bacterium | reverse complement strand
ACCCGTTCGGAGATGGCGTTGCCGTGTTCAAGGTCGGAGGCCGGATGTTCGCTCTGGTGTCTCTCGACGGGGAGCCGGCCAGCGTGAACCTCAAATGTGATCCGGAGCTTGCGCTTGCGCTGCGCGCTAAGTACGCCGCGGTTCGTCCCGGCTACCACCAGAACAAACGCCACTGGAACACCGTGGAACTCGACGGTTCAATCGAGGACGACGAGCTTCGAGAGATGATCGACCATTCCTACGAACTCGTGGTGAGCCAGTTAACACGACGGCACCGGGACCTTCTCTTCGGCAGTTGATCCTCGTCTGCACGCCCGAGCCACCTTGGAACGCTGCCACCCGTTGACCTGCCCGGGTGGCAGCGCTCGTGGCTGAGTGGATCGGCCATGCTCCCGTGACCTCGAAGCACCCAGGGCGCTCGGTAGGGGATGGGCAAGCGGACGAGCATGCTGTCAGCTCGGTCTGCCCCGTGGTTATGCGGTCTTTCGCTCGGCGTGGCCAGCCACCGATGAGTTCATCGACCGGGCGGGGTCTATACCTGCAACCGCAAGCTGTGAACATGACCATGATCAGTTCGGGGAACCCATGACCACCAACGCACTACCACCCATCGTCGATGCCGACACCTGGCAGCGCCAACTCGCCGCGCTGCGCGACCGGGAGAAGGCTGCGACCCGAGAACTCGACGCGATCGCCGCCCAGCGCCGCAGCATGCCGATGGTCAAGATGCCCGACTACACCCTTGAGGGCGAGGAGGGATCGGTCCGGCTGGCGGACATCTTCGGCGGTAGGTCACAGCTGATCGTCTACAACCACATGTGGTTCCCCGGCGAGCAGTGGCAGTGCCCGGGCTGCACCGGATTCACCTCGCAATTCGCCCGGTTAGAGTTCCTGGAGCGCTACGACGCCCGGTTCGTCATCGTCACCCAAGGCCCGATCGATGAGGCACTCGCTTACAAGCGGCGGGTCGGGAACAAAATGACCTGGTATTCCACAGCGAACAGTCCATTCGGCTCTGACGTCGGCGCACCGCCCGGCGCTGGATTTGCTGTCAACGTGTTCCTGCGCGACGGTGACACCGTTTATCGCACCTGGCACACCAACGGCCGTGGCACCGAGCAGCTCAGTCACAGCTTCGCACTGATCGATCTGTTGCCGTACGGGCGGCAGGAGGAGTGGCAAGACTCGCCCGAGGGCTGGCCGCAGGCGCCCACCTACAGCCGGTGGACCACCTCCGAAGACATCGCCGCGCTCTACGGCCCGGATGCGTGAGGGCGACACCCGCCGTACAGAACTCGGCAGCACTACCCGTTCGCGCCTGCGCGAGGCCGTACTGCCGTGTGGCGCGAAGCCTCCGCACAAGTGGACTCACGTCGCGTGCTGCGCGCTGCCGGACTGAGACTGAGCAACCATCCGGCCGTCTGCCAGTAGCCCACAGCCCCTCTCACAAGGGGTGATCCCCGGTTGCGTCTAGGCAGTGATCAGCTCGGCGATGTCGTGCTCATCGAGGCGATCGCGCGGGCTGCACGGGATGCTACGCGCTCGGTCTGGGGGGCACGCACCGGCCCGTGAGAGCTACCCTGTGACAAAGCCGCAGGCCAGCGGCTTGCGTTGAGTGCGAGTAGGCGGTAAGTACCTCCACTGACGCTGATCTTCACGTGACGTCGTGCTGGGGGTCGATCAGTTCCTGGACTGTGGTGCGGCCGGCTTCGGCGGCGGCGATGCTGCGCGGCAGGTGCTCGGTGTTGGCCGGGGGGACCGCGGGAGATGGGCTGTCTTTAGGGTGCGCCACTCGTCGGCGGAGACGAGGTAGGCGGTGTCGGCCTTGAGACGGTCTCCACGGGTTCCTGAGGTCGTTGACCTGCTCGATCAGCGGGAACAGCCGCTTGCAGGCTTCGCTCGCTGACATCGCCATCGAACCAATTGATGCACCGGCGTGGCGCTGTGCGGGTGACGATGCCCGTCTTCGGTGTGAAGCGCTGAATGCTTCCGCTGGTCAGCGCCGTGCGTGGTGCGTGCCGGGATGACCCTGTCCCCGTCCGAGACCACGGGTGTCGGGCCGATCCTGCCCGGATGTGGGTGCCCTCACGTGGGCAGCTCTCTGGCGGTTCCTGCTTGAGTCGACCTTGACAACATACAACCGATCGATTGTATGTTTGTTCGGTGACCGAGGAGAACGAGGACCGGGCGGACGCCCTATTCCACGCGCTCGCCGACCGGACCCGGCGCG
>JBOHFU010000745.1:0-2235 GCA_050699675.1 Pseudonocardiaceae bacterium | reverse complement strand
CCTGACGTTCCGCACTTCTGGCCGACTATATGTACCCCCATCGTTATGAGGTCGGCTTGGTGGAGGTGTAGCTCTGGGTGGGGACGCCGAGCAGGTCGAGGACCTGGTGTTGGAGCGGGGTGATCTTGGGTTCGAAGGTTTGGACGAGGTGTCTGTGCTGGTGGAGTTCGTGGCGGGTGAGGTCGGCGAAGATCTCTAGGATGCGTTCGGTTGAGGGGGTGGGGCAGGCGCGCAGCTCGGGGTAGAGCGGGACGTTGTCGGTGGCGGCGGTCTTCATCGCGGTGCGGATCTCGCGTTCGATCAGCGCGGCGAGGAGCAGTGCGAGGAATTGGCAGCAGAACAAGGCCTCGATGCGGGCGGGGTTGTGCAGCAGCACCGGCGCGGCGTCCTGCACGGATTTGAGCAGGTGGTGGCGGCGTTCGAGGTTGGGCTGGTAGCGGTAGGCGCTCAGCACGTCGGCGTCGGTCAGGGTGGCGTCGTTGGTGATCAGCGGGAAGCAGCCGTCGGTGGCCGCGTCGTAGGCCAGGACGTCGAGTCGGGTGTTCCAGCTGATCGTGTACCGGGTGCGGGTGTGGCGGCGGTAGCGGGTGTTGGCGCCGGGCCGGCCGCGGCGTTCTTGGCGGAAGGACTCCTCGACGGTCTCGTCGATGGAGTAGTTGATCCAGCGGTCGGCGCCGGCGCGGGCGAGTACGGCGGCGGCTTGGTCCTGGACCGCGACGCGGGTCGTGAGTCGACACTGGGGCCCGGCCAGCCGGGTGGCTAACGCGTCGATCGCGGCGGCGCCGGCCTCGAGGCGGGCCTGACGTGCGGCCGCATCCCGGGCGGCCTTGGCCGTGGAGTGCACCCAGATGATGCGGTAGCCCTCCGCGGAGGGCAGCGGCGCGGGGAAGGTCGAGTACACCTGGTCGGGCTCGCCGAGGCGGGCCGGTGACCGCCGCAGCGCTTCGGTCCACTGTGGCCGGTTGGTCTGCGCCCAGTCCCGGAACCAGCGATCCTCGCTGCGGGAGCGGGGCAGCACGGTGACGAACCGGCCACCGGCCGTGGCGATGTGGCCCATCGCCGCGGTGCTGGCCGGCTTGGAGTCGGCGACGTAGAGGAAGCCGGTCCGCCCGAGCATCCCGACCAGCCCATCCCAGGTCGGCACGTGGGTGGGGTCGTCGGTGGTGTTGCCCTCGGCGAGGCGATAGGCCACGGGCACCGCCCCGTCGGCGGACACGGTCAGGATCCACACCAGCTGCTTGAGATCCGGGCGGTGGTCCTTGGAGTGCCCGAACGTGATCACCGGGGTGGGTTTGCCGCCGCGAGGGGCCCCGGTCGCCGCCCCGTAGACCCCGTGCACGCTGATCGAGGTGCAGTCGTTGTGCAGCTCGGCGGTCTCGAGGGTGAACTCGGCGATCACCGACAGCATCAGCTCGGTGACCAGGCTGGCCCGGTCGGCGTCGAAGAGCTGCTCCAGCGCCCGGCCGACCCGGTCGTCGTTCACCGTGTCGATCTCCCCGGGAGCCAGGCCGAGTAACCCGGGGGCGAACGGGGCGGCCCACTGCCCGAGCGCGTAGAGCGGTTGGCGGCCCAGCAGCAGATTGGTCACCACCAGCCGTACCGCGGTCGCCGGGGCCAGGCGCACCCGGGCGTCGGTGGCGGGCAGGTAGCGCTGCAGCAGCGCGGGCAGCCCGGCGCGGTGCAGGAAGTGGTTGACCAGCGCCAACCCACCCAGGCGCTGGCTGGACAACTCGAACGGACCGGTGTTCGCGGCGTCCATGACTACTCCCTTGACGCTAGCCCCCGTGCCAGACAGTATTCTCTACTGTCAGCAATGCAGGGGGGCGACACGCCGAGGAAGGATCAGCCCAGGTGACCGACGCTGAGCTCGCTGGGCTGCAGGCCCGCTACCGGGATCTGCAAGACCAGATCCGCACGCTGGGCTTCATCGCCCCAGGCAGCGTCATCGAGCGCTACACCGTCTGCGGCAGCCCCGGCTGCCGCTGCCACACCGACCCCCCAGCCCGACACGGCCCCTACTACCAGTACACCCGCAAACTGACCGGCAAGACCCTCACCCGCCGGCTCGACCCAGAGCAGGCCCAGACCTACCGCGAATGGATCACCAACCGCCGCCACCTCGACGAACTCCTCGCCGAGATGGACCAGCTGTCCCGCCAGGCAGCCGAGCTACTTATCACCAGACCGCCATCAGCCCAGCACCAACCCAACGCGCGCTGAACCACCAGGATGGGG
>JBOHFU010000744.1:0-2239 GCA_050699675.1 Pseudonocardiaceae bacterium | reverse complement strand
GGACCTGATCGAGACCTGGATCGCGCTCAAGCGCGAGAACGAGATTGACCCCCTGCGCCTGCGCCCCCACCCCTACGAGTTCGCCCTCTACTACGACGTCTGATCACTGAGGAACTCTGACCTGCGGGTTTGGACCAGAAAGCCATGATCAGGCCGTCACCAGGCCGTCGGAGGCCCGGATTCCTCGCCGTCAAGTGCGGGTTCCGGGCCTTCCGCATGCTCGGGGTCGACCAGCTGGAACACGCCGTCCACGGCCCGGCGGGTGCGCTCGGAGCTGGACGGCATGAGATGCGTGTACGTCTACAGCGTGAAGGGAACTCAGTAATGCAAGAAGTCTGTTCCGGAATGCTGATATCACTAAATCTCATCCGGGCTTTGCCGCGTATGGCAAAGGTCACGGGGTACTTGCGTCGGCTGAGCTTAAACTAGGAAACTTTGAAGCTGCTAGAACTGAGATTTCGGTAGCGTCGTCAAGCGTTGAACTTTTGCAGGCGGAATGGGATGGTGCTGGGCCGGTGGGTGGCCCGTTTGATCTCCTTCCAGGTGGGGTGGTGGAGTAGTTGTGCGGTGTGCACGGTGAGGAGGTCGCGGAGGCCGGCGATGCTCTAGCGGCTGCCGCCGATGTCGGTGCGGGCGTTGAGTTCGCGCATGACGCGTTCCAGCACGCCGGTGCCGAGTTCGGGGCCGCCGAGGTGGGCGAGGCGGGCCCGTAGTGTGGGCTCCAGGTAGGTGAAGGTGTGGTCGCGGGCAGCGGCCAGGTAGCCGTGCGCGCTGGTGAGCTTGTCGGGGATGGCCTGGGTGAAGGCGTCGAAGGCGGCCAGGGCCTCCTGAGTGGTCTGTTCGAGACGGATTGAGTCGCGGAGCAGCTCACCGAGTTGGTCGCTGGTGTGGCGGGCCCAGTGGGGGTTGACGTGGCGGTTGGCGGCGTCGTCGGCGTAGAAGGCTTCGCGTAGTCCGTGGGGCAGGTGCCACCAGCAGCGTTGGATCGGGGTGGCCGGCCACAGCTGCTGGGACAGGGTGGTGATCTCGGTCTCGCCGTCGAGGACGACCAGCGCCGGGGCGGGCAGCCCGGCCAGTTGCGCGGCCAGCGCCGGCCAGTCCGCTCCGACGGTCAGCCCCAGCAGGTGGGTGTGCGCGCGGCAGCGCCGGTCGGGTCCCGACCGGCCGGTCAGGCCGATGGCCAGATTGGCGCCCACCCCGTTCTTGTTCGTCCCGGCGCGGGCGCCGGTGCCGTCGAAGCCCACCACGTCCGGGCTGGGATGCCCCGGTCCCAGCGTGCCGTCGGCCCCGGTGAGCAGGGCGGCGGTATCGGCCAGGGAGTTGTGCGCTTGGCCGGCGGTGGCGGTGGTCGGGGCCAGCTGTCGGGACAGCCCAGCCGCGCGGGCGAAGCTGACCTGGGTGCCCAGCTCGGCTAGGTCCACCGTCAGCCGGTCGGTACGCCGCTTGCCCGACAACCCGAGCATCACCAGCAGCGGCGCGAACACCCGCTCACAGTCGCGGCACCCGACGTGCCACAACACCAACTCCACCGTGCCCGCCGCAGTGTGCAGCTTCCGCCGCCGAGTGCGTGTGCCCTTGCGGGCGAAGTCCTCGACCCTCTCACAGCGCGGGCACGCAAACGGCGCAGGGAGGCCCCGCACCGGCACCCACCGCGGCCCACACACCGAATCGATCAACCGCTCCTGAGCATCCGCCAAAGTCTCCTCCAACGCCCGCAACCCGACCTCACGCGACATCTCCACCACCAGCGACTCGAACTCCGCCCACGACGAACGGGCATCCAGCACTCCGGGCTCAACGGTGAGCGACAGGGTAGTAGCAGACATCGGGTGGCAACTCCTCAGGCGAGTGGATGATCGCCTGCAGTCCTACAAGATCAGGACCAAAATTCAACGGAGCGACACGCTACCGAGATTTCAACCGCCCTCAGGAAGCGGCCTAAGTACGATCATTGGTGTAACGCGCTGGATACGATAATTCTTGCGACCACTAACATCCGGGCTGGCGAATTGCGGGAAGGGATTCAGGACACCCAAAGGGCCATTGGGCTTGCGGGGCAGGTGGGCTCTCATCAGCTCAGGGAGCGGATGATGCCGCTAGCGGATGAGCTAGAGCGTAGGAATGATAGTATCTGTCGTGACTTGGCTAGAGCAGTACGAGCGGTTAGAGTAGCTTAGAGACGAAGTTTAGCATATGTGTTTTTAAGTCACGACTACTACGAAATTGAATGAAAAGAGAC
>JBOHFU010000743.1:0-2244 GCA_050699675.1 Pseudonocardiaceae bacterium | reverse complement strand
GGAGTAGGTGGGCTGTCTCCATGAGCGAGCGCCACTGGTCGGCGGACACCAGGTATGCCGTGCCCGCCTTCGAGACGATCTCTACCGGCTCCTGGTCATCGTTGACCTGCTCGATCAGCGGGAACAGGCGCTTACGGGCCTCGCTTGCTGACATTGCCATCATCATCACTCCCTCGTACCAGAAGATGGTACCAGCCTGTCCCCCGTGAGGCGAAGCCGCAGGGTGGTAAGCAGGCTCGCTCGCCGATCCGCGTGTTCGTACAGCTCAGACGCCTACGCGGCTGTGCGAGTAAGACACAAGCACCTCCACCTCGATACCGAGAGGCCGCTGCTCGCAGGAAACGCGAACAGCGGCCTCTTTGGAGTTTGTGGCCGCCAAGTCCCCAACCCCAGTCCCGGGGCCGCCGCTTCCGAGTTGACTCGAGCCCACTCGAAGACGGCGGGTGGTGCAATGATCACGCCCCGGCACGGGTGCGCCCGTAGATTGTCAACGCCCAGGTGAGGCAGCCGAACGCCGCCGTGAAGGCGACGGCCCGCGCTATGTTCCAGCGGATCCACGCCGCCTCGAAGCTTGCCCGTACCTGCGCGAGATCGGCGATCCGGTCCGGCGATCCCGCCGCGGCGAGGGCATCGTTGAGCGGGACGTTCATCCTGACCGTGAGGACGAACCCCACCCCGTTCAGCACGAGCGCGGCAACGATCCAGGGCAGCGCGGCCCGGACGGCCACGGGAAGGTGCAGCCCGGCCGCGACGATGGTCAACACCGGTGCCCGAAGAAGCTGAGGAAGAACCACGGGTTGATGATCGCCACGTTGATCTGCTGCATCGCCTCGACGAACGCCCGGTCGTCAATCCGGCGTAGCCCCGGCATAACGGATACGGCGAAAGCGTAGTAAAGGCCCGCCTGCAGCCCCGTCGCCAGCGTGGCCGCGACGAGGGCGACGCCACGGAGCACCTCGAGCATCGAGTCCTACCTCCGCGCCCTAATTCTGGGCGTTCCAGACGCCGGGCCGCGACGGCCTGGCGTGCGCCGATGTACTGCTCAATTGTGACCGGGGGTGAACCGGACCTCTAGGCCGTCGTCGGAGTCGATGAATGGCTCGTTACGTCTCCGGCTGGCCACGCGACCTCCCCGCCGAGCGCTGGGTCGAGTATGTAGCACGCGGGAGGAGCTGGCCCGTACACCGCGCAGCCCGAAACCGTGCCCTTTTGACACCCGATCCCGATAGGGAATCAGCCGATCGCAACGGCGTCATGCGTTGTTTCGGGGATCGTGGGTTGGCCGCCGTTCATCGTTGCATATTGACCGTTCGTCGCATTCCTGGGTTGGTTTCCCGGGCTGACGTCGGACGCCGCGAAATTGTCGGTGCTGGTCGCGAGAATGAGCGGGTGACCACGGTTGAGGAGGATCGCACCCAGGCCCGCGTTGAGGGGTTGCTGCAGGTGCTACGCGACGCGGAGGCCGACTTTCGGCGGTCTTATGCGCGGGTCCTTGGGGTGGTCGCGGAGTTGGATGCCGAACGGGCGGGTGCGGTCGCTGGGTTTGGTACCACGGCGCGGTTGTTGTGCGGGGTGCTGAACCTGTCCAAGGGCGAGGGTAAGGCCCGCGCCGACCAGGCTGCGCTGGTGACCCCGCGACGGTCACTGACCGGGCAGGTGCTGCCCCCAGCGTTGCCGGCTACCGCGGCGGAGCTGGCTGCCGGTGCGATCGGGCCCACCCAGCTACGGGTGATCACCGCCACCATGGGCCGTATCCCACCCTGGGCCCATCCCGAGGTGGCCGCGCAAGCCGAGCAGACCCTGGCCAGCGCGGCGCGCCGGTTCGATCCCGCCGCGCTGGCCCGCATCGGCCAGCGGCTGCTCGCGCATCTCGATCCAGACGGTGCTGCCCCCGCCGAGGAACCCGAGACTGTCCGGGAGCTGCGGGTTCGTCCCGGCCCGGACGGTGTGGTCCGCCTCGCCGGGAAGCTGGACCCCGAAGGCGGCGCCCGGGTACTAGAAGTCCTCAACTCCCTCAACGGCCGCCGCGCACCCCTCGACGGGGTCCCCGACATGCGCAGCGCGGCCCGCCGCGATGCCGACGCTCTCGTCGAGGCGATGAGCCGGCTGCTCGATGAGGGTGAGCTGCCCACCCGGGGCGGGCAACGCCCGCACCTGGTGCTCACGATGAAGCTCACCGACCTCATCGAGGGCCTGGGCGGTGCGACCCTGGACACCGGCGGACACCTGACCGCCGCCCAAGCC
>JBOHFU010000742.1:0-2251 GCA_050699675.1 Pseudonocardiaceae bacterium | reverse complement strand
TCGCGGTCAGGGCTAGCCAGCAGGCCTACAACGACCTGCTGGCCGGGCTGGAGGAGCGCTTCGCCGGCGAGCCGAACGCCACGCAGCGCCGTAAGCAGGCCCGGCAGGCGGCTCGCTCGGTACTGCCCAACGCCACCGAGACCCGCATTGTGGTCACCGGTAATTACCGGGCCTGGCGGCACTTCATCGCGATGCGTGCTACCGAGCACGCCGACGTGGAGATTCGCGCGCTGGCGGTGGAGTGCCTGCGCCAGCTACACAAGGCGGCCCCTAACGCGTTCAGCGACTTCGAGATCTCCACCCTGGCCGACGGTACGGAGATCGCCTCCAGCCCGTTCGTGTCAGAGGGCTGACACCGCCAGACCGCGTAGCGTGCACGTTATGGAACTGGACGAGGCACTGGCCGTCGTCGCCGAGCAGCACCATGCGGTGCTGGCCACTCTGCGCCGGGACGGTACCCCGCAGATGTCCCCGGTGGCGGCGACGGTTGATGGTCGGGGACGGGTGGTCGTGAGCACCCGGCAGACCGCATTCAAGGTGCGGAACCTGCGCCGGGACCCCCGAGGGTGGTTGTGCGTGCTGCCTGACGGGTTTTTCGGCCGTTGGATTCAGGTAGGTGGTCGGGTGCGGATCGTGGAGCTGCCCGAGGCAATGGAGCCCCTGGTGGACTGCTACCGGAGCATCTCCGGCGAACACCCGGACTGGGACGACTACCGGGCGGCGATGCAGCGCGAACAGCGGGTTCTCCTGCAGATCGAGCTCACCTCGGCCGGGCCTGACCGGGAAGGCTGAGTTGACGATGGGGGAGATCACTCTTGCGGCCAGCGAGCGGCACGAGTTGTGCGATCTGATGGATCAGGTGGGCCCGGACGCCCCGACGCTGTGCGAGGGCTGGACGACCTGCGACCTGGCGGCGCATCTGGTGGTCCGGGAGGGTCGACCGGATGCCGCCGGGGGCATCCTGCTGCCGGCGCTGGCCCGCTACACCGCTCGGGTGCAGTCGAGCATTGCGCAGCGGCCCTGGCCGGAGCTCGTTGACCTGGTCCGTATCGGGCCGCCGTGGTGGTCGCCGTATAGCCTGCCCGGGCTGGGTGACAAGATCAACACAATGGAATTCTTCGTTCACCACGAGGACGTGCGCCGGGCCGCAACGGGGTGGGAACCGCGACCGGCCGATCCGCGCCGCGCCGGGATGCTGTGGGGACTGCTGCGCCGGGGGGCCCGGGTGTTGTACCGGAACTCGCCAGTCGGCGTGGTTCTGCGCACCCCGGACGGGTCCGAGCGCACTGCCCGGCGCGGTGAACGCTCGGTCATCGTGGTCGGTTCGCCCGAGGAGCTGACCCTGCATGCTTTCGGCCGCGACCAGGTGATCGTCGAGATCGAGGGGGACCAGGTGGACGTGGCCGGCCTCCGGGGCAGCCAGCGGGGGTTGTAGTGGACCGACCCACCTAGGCAAACGAGGGCTCTGGCGCCGACCGGTAGCGTTTGCGCACATGAGTACTGCGCCGACCTCGACGTCCGGCCGGCCCTTCGGTCGGGTGCTCACCGCTATGGTCACCCCGTTCACCCCCCAGGGGCAGCTGGATCTCGATACCGCCCAGAAACTAGCCCACCAGCTGGTGGAGCGGGGTTGCGACGGGCTGGTGGTCAACGGCACCACAGGCGAGTCGCCGACCACCACTGACACTGAAAAGGCGGACCTGGTGCGTGCGGTGGTGCAGGCGGTGGGGGACCGGGCGGCCGTGGTGGCAGGTGCGGGGACCTACGACACCGCGCACAGCGTGCGGCTGGCCCAGCAGGCAGCGCAGGCCGGCGCGCACGGCCTGCTGGTGGTGACCCCGTACTACTCGCGCCCGCCGCAGCGTGGACTGGTCGCGCACTTCACCGCGGTCGCCGATGCCACCGATCTGCCGGTGATGCTCTATGACATCCCCTCGCGCTCCCTCGTGCCGATCGCCATCGAGGCCATCTACCAGCTCGCCGAGCACCCGCGGATCGTCGCGGTCAAGGACGCCAAGGGAGATTTCGGTATGGGTGCGGAGGTGATCGCGACCACCGATCTGGCCTACTACTGCGGGGACGACGTGCTCAACCTGCCGTGGCTGTCAGTGGGTGCGGTGGGTTTTGTCAGCGTGATCGGTAATGTGGTGGCCGAGCGGCTGCGGGCCATGATCACCGCTTTCGAGGCGGGCGAGGTGCGCACGGCACGGGATCTGCACGCCGCCACCCTGGCGCTGATCCGGACGTTCTG
>JBOHFU010000741.1:0-2252 GCA_050699675.1 Pseudonocardiaceae bacterium | reverse complement strand
ACGGTCCCGATGTGCACCGTCACCGCGGCGTCACCGTGCCAGCCGTCGAGGATCGCGCCGCAGTCGATGGACAGCAGGTCGCCGTCGGCGAGCACCTGCTCACGACTCGGGATCCCGTGCACCACCTGCTGGTTCACCGAGCTGCAGATCGACCCGGGGAACCCGTGGTAGCCCTTGAAAGACGGCACCGCCCCGGCGCCCCGGATCGACTGCTCAGCCAGCTCATCCAGTTCACCGGTGCTCACCCCGGCGCTGGCGTGACTCTCGAGTAGCCGCAGGGTGCGGGCCACCACCGCGCCGGCCGCGCGCATCGCGTCGACCTCGCCGGGAGACTTGAGTTCGATGCCGGTCCTGCCCCGCAAGCGTCGCACCACAGCGCGCACCCCACCCCCGGTCATCGCGCGCTCGTCACGCCCGCGTCCGCAATGCATCCAGTGCCCGGCCAGTCACATCATGCACCGAACCGGCCGCCGGCACAGTGACCAGCCGGTCGGAGTAGTAGTCGAGCAGCTGCGCGGTCTCCTCGCGATAAAGTTCCTGGCGGCGCCGGATCACGTCCTCAGTATCGTCGTCGCGCCCCCGGGCCAGCAGGCGCTCGACCACCAGATCCTCGGCCGCATCGAGCTCCAGCACTACGTCGATCTCGCAGTCAAGATCACGCAGCAGCCCCGCGAGCACCCGAGCCTGGCTGACCGTGCGAGGGAATCCGTCGAGCAGGAACCCGGCCCGGCAGTCGTCCTCAGCGAGCCGTTGCACGACCATCTCGTTGGTGACCTCGTCGGGTACCAGCGCACCGTAGTCCAGATACCTCTTGACCTGCCTGCCCAGCTCGGTCTCGTCTTCGACGTGGGCCCGGAACAGCTCGCCGGTCGAGATGTGCGGCACACCGAGCTCCGCGCTCAGCACGGCGGCCTGGGTACCCTTGCCCGCGCCCGGCGGACCGACGATGAGGATTCGCACTACCGCAGGAACCCTTCGTAGTTGCGCTGCATCAGCTGGCTCTCGATCTGCTTCACGGTGTCCAAACCCACGCCCACCATGATCAGCACGGCGGTGCCGCCGAAGGGGAAGTTCTGGTTGTTGCCGCCACCGGTCAGATCGAGGAACAAGTTGGGCAGTACCGCCACAGTACCCAGGTATAGCGACCCGGGCAGGGTGATGCGGTTCAGCACGAAGCCCAGGTACTCGGCGGTCGGGCGCCCCGGCCGGATACCAGGGATGAAGCCGCCGAACTTCTTCATCTCCTCGGCGCGCTCTTCGGGGTTGAACGTGATCGCCACGTAGAAATAAGTGAAAAAGATAATCATCAAGAAGTACAGCGAGATGTGTACCCAGCTGGACTGGTCCACCAGGTAGCGGCTGACGAAGGTCTGCCACCACCCCTGCTCGCCGGTGGGCGAGGTGGTCAGCCGCGCGATGAGATCGGGGAGGTAGAGCAGCGACGAGCCGAAGATGACCGGAATGACGCCTGCTTGGTTCACCTTCAGCGGCAGGTAGGTCGAGGTGCCGCCGTACATCCGGCGGCCGATCATCCGCTTGGCGTACTGCACCGGGATCCGCCGCTGGCCCTGCTCGACGAACACCACGCTGGCGATGATCGCCAAACCGAAGAGGCACACGAAGAAGAAGACCAGCGCACCGTTCTGGTCGAGGATGTTCTTGCCTTCGGCGGGGATGTTCGCGGCGATCGAGCAGAAGATCAGCAGCGACATGCCATTGCCGATGCCCCGCTCGGTGATCAGCTCGCCCAACCACATCACCATGGCGGTGCCGGCTGTCATCACCGTGACGATGACCACCAGGTTGAACACCGACTGGTCCGGGATGGGCGGCAGCGCGCAGTCAGGGAACAGCTGACCCCGCACCGCCAGCGCCACGATGCCGGTGGCCTGCAGGACGGCCAGCGCGATCGTCAGATAACGGGTGTACTGGGTGAGCTTGTTCTGGCCGGTCTGCCCCTCCTTCTTCAGCTGCTCGAAGCGGGGGATCACGACGGTCAGCAACTGGACGATGATGCTCGCGGTGATGTAGGGCATGATGCCCAGCGCGAACACCGCCAGTTGCAACAGCGCCCCACCGCTGAACAGATTGATCAGCGAGTAGATGTTCTGGTTGTCACCACGCTGCACCTGGTCGAGGCACTGCTGGATATTGACGTAGGAGACCCCGGGAGAGGGTAACGTGGCGCCGATCCGGTAAATCACCACCATGCCGAGGGTGAACAAGATCTTGCGGCGCAGATCCGGCGTCGC
>JBOHFU010000740.1:0-2255 GCA_050699675.1 Pseudonocardiaceae bacterium | reverse complement strand
GGTGTGGCGGACGGCTATGCCGGAGGTCGGGTGCGGAGCAGCCCTGGCCACCCGAAGAAGAGGGGCATCCCGGTCTTCGCGAGCGACCGGGCCGATCATGACCCTGCCGGTGGGCCGCTACTGTGTGTTCAGCCACACAGCGTGTCCGGCCACCCAGCGAAGGAAAGCAGTGAGCGCGATGGGTTACCAAGACGATGACAAGGTCACCAGGCGGGCGGGCACCCCACCCGTCGACCCCGCGCTGCTGGCCCGCCCCGACGTGCGGGCTTTCCTGGCCGACCATGACATCGGCGCGTTCTACCGGGTGCTGGGTGAGAACGGGTGGAGCCAGCACCGGATCGCGAAGGCGACCAAGACGCAGCAGTCCCAGATCTCCGAGATCATCAAGGGTCGGCAGGTCGTCGACTACCGGGTGCTGGTCCGGATCGCCGAGGGCCTGGGCATCCCGCGTGAGCTGATGCATCTCGGCTCCGGTGCCGGTAGCGCGGACGGCACCTACGCTGGCGGTGTTGCGGTCGCCGACATCCCGGAGGGGGTGAGCGCGGAGATGCGCCGTCGCGTTTTGCTTGCCGCTGCCGGGATGGCCGTTGCGGGCCGGCCGTTGCAGGACATTGGCGAGCTGGTCGGCGGGCTGCCCGGGCCGGCGCCGGTCCCGCTGCCGTCCCGGATCTTCGAGGTCCATGTGGTGAAGGTGCGCGACCTCACCCACAGACTCGGCGAAGCCGGGCGCGCCTTCGGGTCCGACCCGGAGGTGAGCAGCGCGGCGGCCACCTGGGCGACCCGTTTGCTGGGCGTGCCGGGAGCTGCGCCAGTCAAGCGGGCGCTGATGGTGGCGGTGGCCGAGCTGCATATTCACGCCGGATGGGCGGCGTTCGATGGTTGCCTCTACGACCGCGCCATGCTGCACTACACCCGCGCCCTGAAGCTGGCCACTGCGGCCGGAGACGCCTACTGCCAGACCCTTGCCCTGAATTGGGCGGGGCTGGCCACCGAGGAGCACGGCCACCCCGACGACGGGCTGAAGATGCTCCAGTACGCGCAGGCCAAGGCGTGGGATATCCCTTCCGATGACCAGCGCACGGTAGTGGGGGAAGGTTCCCGGGCAGCCTTGGAGGCATGCGGGCGGGCAGATTCCGCGACTGCGCTAGCCCGCCTTGGCCACTGGGACGCCGCCGACGCCCAGCTGGCGACGTCGTGGGAGCTGTGGCGGCCCACACGGACCGACCCCGGCGGTGATCTGTATAAGGTGGCCGCGCGCTTGCAGGTCAGCCGCGGCCGGCTGGACGCGGCGGAGCCGTTTGCCGCAGCGTCGGTGCGGCGCTGGGAGGGCGCCAGCAGCCAGCGCGGTCGCACGGCCGCCAACATCCTCCTCGCCACCATCCACATCCGAGCCGGCGAGCCTGATGGGTTGCGACTGGCGCACGGCGCGATCGTCGGGGTGACGAAGCTCAGCTCGGTCCGCGCCCACCGCCGACTCGAACCGCTGGTGGACGCGCTGGAGGCCCGGTCCGGCAGCGACCACCGCGAACTCGCCCGGATGGCCCGCCACGTCGCCACGACCCGCGCCTGACCCAGGTGCACTGGCCGCCACCCGCATCTTCTTGGGGGTCACCCGGATGATGGTGCTCGCTGCTGTGAGGGGTTGGCGTGGGTAAAGGCCAGCGGCGCGTCTATACCTGCCCGCAATGTAACGGCGCCCAGGTAATCATGAAGTGGAAGCGGGCGGATCTGGACGACGACCCCGAGGTGCGGGAGATTCAGACGACCGAGGACTGCCCGACCTGTGACGGGGCTGGGCAGATTCTCGGGCCATCGACGTAGCTGCCTGCCTAGACTGGTCGGATGCCGCGTACTGCGATCCTCTACGCTCGGTCACAGCGTCGTGACGAGCTCGACCGGCAGGTTCGGGAGCTGGAGGACTGGTGCGATCGTGCCGGTGTGGTGCCGGTTGACACGGTTGCGGAGGTCTCGCTCGGCGTCCGAGCTTCGAAGCGGTGTCGTGAGGTTCTTGCTGAGGTGGCGGCCGGTCGGGCGGACCTCATGCTGATCCGAGACGTCTCCCGGCTGTCCGAGAACTCTGATCAACTCCGAGAGATCGTCGACGAGCACCGGCATCGGATCGCCATCAGCCGAGATGACGCTAATCCCTCCCGGTAACAAGGTCTGCCCGAGGGCCCGGTCCGGCAGCGACCACCGCGAACTCGCCCGGATGGCCCGCCAGGTCGCCGCAACCGGGCTTGACGCGCGATCCGGGC
>JBOHFU010000739.1:0-2255 GCA_050699675.1 Pseudonocardiaceae bacterium | reverse complement strand
GCACCCCGCACCGCCGCTGGCGGTTCGCCCGGCCCTGGGTGCCTCCTGGAAGGTGTTGCGACGAGCGGGGTTGAACACGTGATCAACGAGGACGGACTACTGGCAGGCCGGGACCCGAGCGCGATGCGTCATGGTGACGATAGGGGCCGGCCAGTGCAGGCGCCTGGTGTGCAGGGCGGGTCGCGGTGATCCGGGAAGACCGCGAGTTGCTGGCTGAGCTGGCGCGGCTGAACACAGATATGGCGGCGCTGGCGTTGCGGGTCATGGAGGGCAGTGCCAGCGCTGCCGAGCAGCGGCACTATGCCAGGCGGCTCATTGCCGCAGGTGAACGGTTGCAGCACCGGGCGGACGGGATGGGCGGCGCGGTCATTGAGGGCGAGGTTGTGGCCGGCGCGTCGATTGCGCTTCCGGCGCAGACGGTGGCCCCTGAGTGGGAGCCGTGAGCAGTTTATGGGAAACGCGGTACCGGCAGATTTCGGAGCAGCTTGAGGAACTCGCAGAGCAGCTCAGCGGCACGAAGCCCATGGCGCCAGCGGCGCTGGAAGAGTGGACCGTGCAGCTGCTGGCTACCGTGCTGATGTTGTTGCGACAGCACCACATCAACAAACGCGGGCAATGCCGGTTCTGTGGCTGGACGAGGTGGACGTGGCGGTTCTGGCGTCGGCGTCGGCGGTGCACGGTGTATGTGGCGCTGGATCACGTGATGGGGCAGAGCCTTGATGTGGTGTGGTGGAAAACCTTTGAGGGGTTGGGGCGGGAGGTGAGTCTGGAGGACGTGCGGCGGAGCAGGATGCGGAGTGAGAGAGAAGGCTGCCCCTAAGCGTCATGGCGTCGGCGGCGGCGCGGCGCCGCCCCACAGCAATGAGATGGGCAAGGCGATGAGCCGATCCCCGAACGGTAATGGACGCTCCCCGGTGAAGAACACAACACCTGCCGCGAAGTTGTCGCCGATCCGGTCCCGCAACGTCGTGAGATGTCGGAAATCCTCGCCTCGTACGGTCGCGGCGGCCTTGACCTCCACGCCGACCACTCGACCGGCAGGCGTCTCCAGCACGCAGTCCACCTCCCGGCCGTCGCGGTCCTGAAAATGGAACATGCCAACCTCGATGTCGGCGGTGGCTCGCAGCTTGGTGAGCTCGTTGACGACGAACGTCTCCAGGAGCGACCCCGCGGCCGGGTTGCCCGGCCTGGCCAACGCGTCGGCGCTTTGTTCCAGTAGCCACGCCGCGAGGCCGGTGTCGGTGAGATGCATTTTCGGTCGGCGCTTGACCCTTGCGGTCAGGTTCCGAGACCAGGCAGGCAGCCGGTGTAGCAAGAAGACCGTCTCCAGCAAGGGGAGGTAGCTGCGGACCGTGTCGTCGTCGATACCGAGATCGCGGGCCAGCGCCGTCACGTTCAGTTCCTGCGCGGTGAGTGCGGCGAGCAGGCGGAACATCCGCGGAAGCAGCTCGATGTTGCGGACCCGTGCGATGTCGAGGACCTCCCGCTGGGTCACGGTCGTGAGATAGCTGCGAAACCAGATCGCCCGGGACCGCGCTGAACGGCGGGCCACCACCTCAGGGAACCCTCCGGTACAGGCGAGCCGCAGATACTCATGCCGCGTCAGCACGGCTGGCGACTCGCGCAACAGCGCGTCAGGATCGTCCAACACCCGATCCAGGAAGTCAGGCGCTACACCCACCCGCTCGGCAACCGAGAACGGCCATAGCTCGATCAACGCGGCGCGGCCGGCAAGAGACTCGGACAGTGTGGGTACCGTGAGGAAGCGCGTTGACCCAGACAGAACGAACGAGCCCGGGCGTGGGTCGCGATCCACCGCAGCCTTGATGGCGAGAACGAACTCGTCCCCGGCTCGCTGAACCTCGTCGATGAACAGTGGCCGAGGACCCGATTGGAGATAGCCCCCGGGGTCGTCCCGGGCCGCGGCGCGCTGGTCCGCGTCGTCGAACGTCACGAACGTGCCCCCGAGTTTGGCGTGCAGCTGGCGGAGCAACGTCGTCTTGCCAGCCTGTCGCGGACCGTTGATGATGGTCACCCTGAAGTCTCGAACACACTCCTCGACGAGCGTCCCTACCTGTCGCCTGATCAACTGAGCTGGGTATTCAGCCTCCGTCACGAGTCAACTGTAGCGCTTGATCTCCAGTGTCTTCGCTTTTCGCGGAGGTCAAGTTCGCTTTTCGCGGCGGTTGAGTTCGCGTTTCGCGGAACCATCCGTGATCTTCGAGCACTTCGTCGTCCCGGCCGGCATCACGCTG
>JBOHFU010000738.1:0-2258 GCA_050699675.1 Pseudonocardiaceae bacterium | reverse complement strand
CCAGGACCGGACGCCGGTGCAGCAGCTCTGAACGGGCATCGGGCCGACTCCGCCCGGCACCGGCTGCAGAGGTCGCTGTCCTTGGGGGACTGGGTACGGTGATCGTCGTGAAGCACATATCCGCTGGCAAGGTGCGGGACCTGTATTCGATCGACGGCGATATCCTGCTCGTCGCCTCGGACCGGATCTCGCTGTACGACGTGGTCCTTCCGACGCCCGTTCCCGACAAGGGTGCGCTATTGACGCAACTGTCGGTGTGGTGGTTCGGCAGACTCGGCGAGGTGGCGCCCAACCATCTGATCTCCGCCACCGATGTACCGCCGGAGTTCGCGAAGAGGGCGATCCGCGTCACACCATTGCAGATGATCCCGGTGGAGTGCATCGCTCGCGGCTATCTCGCCGGCCTGGGCCTGCGCGAGTACCAGAAGTTCGGCACCGTATCAGGTGTGCCATTACCTCCCGGGCTGGTCTCGGGAAGCCGGCTACCCGAGCCGATCTTCACGCCCACCACCAAATACTCCGACACCGGGCACGACGAGTTCATCACCTTTGACGACGTGGCACGCGAAACTGGACGGGATACCGCGGAACGCCTCCGTAGCCTGACCCTCGAACTCTACGCAACAGCCGCAGAACACGCTTGGGAAAACGGCATCATCGTCGCGGACACGAAGTTCGAGTTCGGCTGGGACGCCGGCGGGCAATTGAGACTCGGAGACGAAGCGGTCACGTCGGATTCATCTCGTTTCTGGCCGGCCTCGATATGGCGGCCAGGGCAACCGCAGCACTGTCTGGACAAGCAGTTCGTCCGCGACTGGTCGGTCAGCACGGGATGGGACACCGAACCACCCGGGCCGGCCATCCCCGACACAATCGTGGCAGAAACCCGGCGGCGGTACATCGAGGTGTACGAGCGCATCACCGGAGCCTCGTGGTCAGCGTAGTGGGCGGACCTGCGAAACTGGCGGCTTCCGGCACCCCACCGTGGAGATCCCCCGCATGACACAGACCGCCGAGCTGACCATCCCCGCCGAGCTCAAACCCGTCGACGGGCGCTTTGGGTGCGGGCCGTCGAAGGTTCGACCCGAGCAGCTGGCCGCGCTGGCCACCGCCGGTGCCTCGGTGATGGGCACCTCGCACCGGCACAACCCGGTGAAGTCGCTGGTCGCGCGAATCCGCGCGGGGTTGCGCGAGCTGTTCTCGCTGCCCGAGGGCTACCAGGTCGTGCTCGGCAACGGCGGCACCACCGCATTCTGGGATGCCGCAGCCCTGGGTCTGGTCCGGGAGCGCTCGCTGCACCTGAGCTACGGCGAGTTCTCCGCGAAGTTCGCCGCTGCCACCCTGGGCGCCCCGTTCCTGGCCGACCCGGTGGTGGTCGCCGCCCCGCCCGGGGACGCGCCGCAGCCCGTCGCCGACCCGTCCTGTGACCTGATCGGCTGGGCGCACAACGAGACCTCGACCGGTGTGATGGTGCCGGTGAGCCGGCCTGCCGGGTCACAGGGCGCGCTGGTGGCGATCGACGCGACCAGCGGCGCCGGTGGCCTCCCGGTTCGCGCTGCCGATGTCGACGTCTATTACTTCGCGCCGCAGAAGTGCTTCGCCGCCGACGGCGGGCTGTGGATCGCGCTGCTCAGCCCGGCCGCGGTGGCGCGGGTCGGTGAGATCGGCTCGTCAGGCCGATGGGTGCCGGAATTCCTCTCGCTGACCACCGCGCTGGACAACAGCCTCAAGGATCAGACCTACAACACCCCGGCGGTCGCCACCCTGCTGCTGCTGGTCGACCAGCTCGAATGGATGCTGGCCGGTGGCGGGCTGGACTGGTGCGTCGCGCGCACCACCGACTCCTCTTCGCGGCTGTACTCCTGGGCTGAGTCCTCGCCGTACGCGACGCCGTTCGTCGCCGACCCCAGAAAGCGCTCGCTGGTCGTCGGCACGGTGGACTTCGCCGACAGCGTCAACGCCGGCACCGTCGCCGCCGTGTTGCGAGCCAACGGCATCGTGGACACCGAGCCCTACCGTAAGCTCGGCCGCAACCAGCTGCGGATCGGGATGTTCCCAGCCGTCGAACCGGACGACGTCTCCGCGCTGACCGCGTGCATCGACTGGGTGATCGAGCGGCTGGGGTGAGGCCTGGTCGGCGGCGGCGCGCCTCCCCTGGCCCAGCCGCCCACCGGCCTACGGTGGCGGGTAGGAGATGCGGAGGTCGGAGGATGCGCGCGCTGCGGGTAGTCGGTCTGGGGATCGACGGCCGCACGGTC
>JBOHFU010000737.1:0-2258 GCA_050699675.1 Pseudonocardiaceae bacterium | reverse complement strand
CCGGTCTAGCAGGTCGTTGTCGGCGCCCTTGACCCGCATCGCCAGCGCGACGGCGACGGCGTGCTCTTTGATCACCTCGTGCGCGGTCTCCCGGCCCACCCCGGCGCGCACCGCGGCCACCAGCACCTTCGTGGTGGCCAGGAACGGTAGATACCGTTCCAATTCCCGCTCGATCACCGCGGGGTAGGCACCGAACTCGTCGAGCACGGTGAGGAAGGTCTCGACCAGCCCGTCGAAGGCGAAGAACGCGTCGGGCAGCGCGACCCGGCGCACCACCGAGTCCGACACATCGCCTTCGTTCCACTGCGCACCGGACAGCTCGGCCAGCATCGAGGCGTAGCCGCGCAGCACCACGGCCAGGCCATTGACCCGCTCGCAGGAGCGGGTGTTCATCTTGTGCGGCATGGCGCTGGACCCGACCTGGCCGGGCTGGAACCCCTCGGTCACCAGTTCATGACCCGCCATCAGCCGGATCGTGGTCGCCAGCGACGACGGCGCGGCGGCCAACTGCACCAGGGCGCTGGCCACCTCGTGGTCCAGGGATCGGGGATAGACCTGACCGACGCTGGTCAGCACCCGGCGCAATCCCAGGTGCTCGGCCACCCGCTGTTCCAGCTGCGCCAATGCGGACGGGTCACCACCGAGGAGATCCAGCGCGTCCTGGGCGGTACCCATCGGACCCTTGATACCGCGCAGGGGGTAGCGGGCCAGCAGCTCCTCGAGCCGGGCAAAGGCCACCAGCAGCTCGTCGGCCGCGTTGGCGAAGCGCTTGCCCAGTGTGGTGGCCTGGGCCGCGACGTTGTGGCTGCGCCCGGTCAGCACCAGCTCGGCGTATTCGGTGGCGCGGCTCGCGAGGCGGGCGAGCAGCGCGACACAGCGGTCCCGCACGTGCTCCAGCGAACGGTGCACCTGCAGCTGCTCGACGTTCTCGGTGACGTCCCGCGATGTCAGTCCCTTGTGGATCTCCTGGTGACCGGCCAGCGCGTTGAACTCCTCGATGCGCGCCTTGACGTCGTGGCGGCTCACCCGCTCCCGCGCCGCGATCGATTCGAGATCCACAAGCGACACAACCCGCTGGTAGTCGTCGAGCACCCGCTGCTCGACCGGTACGCCGAGGTCGGCCTGGGCACGCAGCACCGCCAGCCACAGCTGCCGCTCGAGCACCACCTTGTGCTCCGGTGACCACAGCCGGACCAGCTCACCAGAGGCATAGCGCTGTGCCAGCACGTTCACAGCAGCAGCCTACGGCTGCCTGTGAGTGAGGTTGCATGCCATAACGCTGTTACGCACTCACAGGGTGGCAGCCAGTCCCCGCGCCAGGTCGGGAACCTCGTCGGCGAGCGGGGCCGGCTGCCCCGGCGTCCCGGGCATCGAGATCACCACCAGCGTGCGTCGGTCCTCCAGCGTCACGGAGGACACACGAGACCCGTCCGGTCTGGCGAGCTGCTCCGGCTCCGGCTCGACCTGCGGGATCAGCAGTACAGACAGCACCCCGCCGGTTACCGGCACCGCAGCCGCCCGTGATCCAGCCGGGCACCGCTGCGGCACCTCCCTGGCGGGGCCGGATGCCGCCCTGCCGCGGTTGGCGAGCAGGGCCTGCAGGTCTGTCACCAGTTCCGCGTCGATCGGCCCGCAGCGCGGGGCGTCGAGGGTGCTCAGCGTGCCGGGATCAGCCTCCCGGCTGTCGGGTGCCAGCGCGGCGTTTCCCGCGGTTGGCGGCCCTGGGCCACCAGCCACCAGCCCACCGGCCAGCACCGCGACGCCCAGCGCGGCGACGCCCAGCAGGGTGCCGCCCGCGAGCATGCTGCGCCGCCGGGTCGTAGCGCGACGGGATGCAGCCACCACGTCGTCGTGCCCGAAAGACGCGGCCGGCAGCTCCTCCACCGCGTCCCGGAACGCCTGGCCTAAGCGCTGCTCATCCACCGCACTGCCACCTCCTCGGCGTCGTCAACCGGCGGGCCGCAGGTCGTCCAACGCGGCACCCAACACGGCGCGCAGGGTGTCCAGCCCGCGAGCCGTCTGGCTCTTCACAGTCCCCTCGGTGCACTTCAGTGCGGTGGCCACGGCCGCCACCGACTGGCCCTCCAGAAACCGCAACACCAGCACCGCCCGCTGCCGGGGCGGCACCCGCTGTAGGCCGTTGACCAGCGCCGATCGGGTAGCTACCGAGTCGCCTACCGCATCGAATCCGATTGCGTCTGAAGCGGCCTCGGGTAGCACCTCGGCGGCGTGCTCCCGCCGCCACGGACGGCGGGACT
>JBOHFU010000736.1:0-2262 GCA_050699675.1 Pseudonocardiaceae bacterium | reverse complement strand
TGCAAGGACTCGACGGACTGTCCTTCGACACCGTGTGGCAGCTCAACCACGGCGTCTACCGGCCCGACCTCGCCATCATCCTCAACGCCGACCCCGACGTCATCGACGGCCGGTTGCGGGGACGGGGTGGGCACAGCCGCTTCGAGTGCGCCGAGGACAACAGCGACATGGAGTCCGGGCTCTACGTCCGCGCCGTGGTCGACCTGCAGGCCAAGGGGTGGCCGGTGACGACATTGGACTGCACCACCGAGGGCCCCGACGCGATCGCTGCCAGGATCGTGTACCTGATCCACCGAGTCCTGAAGGAGAAGAACCCGGCATGTCTCTGAGCCTGATCACCGTCAACGTCGGCGCCCCGTCGATCGAGCGCGCCGACCGCCAGCTCCGGTGGCTCGCCGCCCGCCCCGAGGACGTCCTGGTGCTGACCGAGACCAAGGCCACCGTGGGCAGCGTGTTCCTGGCCGAGGCGTTCACCGCGGCCGGGTACTCGGTGACCTTCCCCGAGCACGCACCGGGCGAACTCGGCGTGATGATCGTCAGCAAGCTCGCCGCCATGGCCGATCCGATCGGCGCGGCCATGGACTGCCTGCCCGCGCGCACAGCCGGCGTGGTGGTCGACACCACCGACGGGCCGCTGCGCGTCGTGGGCGCCTACGTGCCCTCCCGCGACGCCACCCTGGACAAGACCGAGCGGAAGAGGGCCTGGATCGAGCAGTTCCACGTCGCCCTGGACACCACGGCATCTAACGCGCCGCTGCTGCTGCTCGGCGACCTCAACGTGCTGGAGCCTGCCCATAAGCCCGCTCACCGGGGGCAGTTCGCGCCGTTCGAGTACGGCTTCTATACCGGCCTGAGCGACCGGCACGGCCTGGTCGACCTCTTCCGGCACCTGCATCCTGAGCGCGTTGAACACAGCTGGGCGCGTCGTGCAGAACTGGGCTACCGCTATGACCACGCCCACGGCTCGCGCACCCTGGTCGAGCGGCTCACGGCGTGCGAGTACGTCCACGAGACCAGGGGTGTGATGCCGGACGGTTCCCGGCTGACCGACCATTCGGGACTCGCCGTGCGGGTGGCGCTGACCGCCACGGTGGCGCTGCTAACGTCGGACCCCACCACGGCGGTCAGCGCGCAGGACGAGCCGGAGCCGACATTGTTCTGACCCTCAGTCTCCTCCTGCCCTGGCTGCCGGACCGACCGTCAGCCGACCGCGAGGACCCGTCGCCGGATGCACACCGCCACAGCCAGCACCGCCCCACGGATCGGTGCCCGCGTACTGCTGCTCGACGCCGCCGACCGCGTACTGCTCATCCACGCCCTGGACCCCGAGGACCCCGGCCACCACTGGTGGGAGCTGCCCGGCGGCGGACTGGACGAGGGCGAGGACCTGGTCGACGCCGCCCGCCGCGAGGTCGCCGAGGAGTCCGGGATCGTTCTCACGACCCTGGGCCGCGAGCTGTGGGTGCGCGAATCCCGGTTCCGCTACAAGGGCCGCGACCACCACCGCGTCGAGCACGTCTTCCTCGGCCGCACCACGGGCACGGTGCCGCAGGTTGTGCTCAAGCCCACCGAGAACGAGAAAGCCGGACTGATCGGGCGCCGCTGGTGGTCCGCCGCCGAACTCCGGCACTGCCCGGACAAGCTGCTGCCCGCCAACCTGCCCCACGTGCTCGATGACCTCCTCGCAGGCCGCCTGGGCGATGCGCCCTTGACGCTGGTCGGCTGACCGTCGGGCATCACCGGGGTGTTCAGCGGGACACACATCGGCCTGCGCGTCGCCGGTGCACCGGGATCACCCATGGTGTGCACACTGGGCGGCCACCGACGCAGTCAGCACTCATGCCCTCGTCCGGCGGACCCAACTGCTCGGTCAGCTCGTCGAGCAGCTCACCCAGTGTGCTCATCCCGGTTGCTCCTCCTCCGGTGGTGATACCGCCATGGCGCGGGCAGCCTCGGGTCCGTCGGCTAGCAGCATCCGGAATCCGTCCTCGTCGAGCACCGGCACCTTGAGCGCCACGGCCTTGTCGTACTTCGAGCCAGGCGCTTCCCCGACCACCACGAACGCGGTTTTGCGCGACACCGATCCGGCAGCCCGACCGCCCCGCTCGGCGATCGCCTCGGCCGCCTCATCCCGGGAGAACCCGTCCAACGAGCCGGTGACCACAATGGACAACCCTTCCAGATGGCGCGGCACCGACTTGTCGACAGCTTCAGCCATCCGTACCCCGGCGGCGCGCCACTTGGCCACCACCTCACGGTGCC
>JBOHFU010000735.1:0-2262 GCA_050699675.1 Pseudonocardiaceae bacterium | reverse complement strand
ACCTCCCCCGCGACAAGCGGATGGAGATCGCGCTGACCTACATCTACGGCATCGGCCGTACCCGCTCGCACGAGATCCTCGGCGCGACCGGGGTGAGCCCGGACCTGCGCTCCAAGGACCTGTCCGACGAGGACCTCGTCCGGCTGCGGGACTACATCGAGGACAACTACAAAGTCGAGGGTGACCTCCGTCGTGAGGTTCAGGCCGACATCCGCCGCAAGATCGAGATCGGCTGCTACGAGGGCCTGCGGTGGCGCCGCGGGCTGCCGGTGCGGGGTCAGCGAACCAAGACCAACGCCCGCACCCGTAAGGGTCCGAAGAAGACGGTCGCCGGTAAGAAGAAGGCCGGAAAGAAGTAGCGGCCCACCAACCACCCAGACTTTCGGATGTACCTGACTTTCAGATGTAGGAGCGCAACCGCATGCCACCCAGAGCACGAACAGGTACGGGCACCAAGAAGGTGCGCCGCAAGGAGAAGAAGAACATCGCGCATGGCCATGCGCATATCAAGTCGACGTTCAACAACACGATCGTCTCGATCACCGACCCCACCGGCGCGGTGATCGCGTGGGCGTCGGCGGGCCACGTCGGGTTCAAGGGCTCGCGCAAGTCCACCCCGTTCGCCGCGCAGATGGCCGCCGAGAGCGCGGCCCGCAAGGCCGCTGAGCACGGTATGAAGAAGGTCGACGTCTTCGTGAAGGGCCCAGGTTCGGGCCGGGAGACGGCGATCCGGTCGCTGCAGGCGGCCGGTCTTGAGGTCGGCACTATCCAGGACGTGACTCCGCAGCCGCACAACGGCTGCCGGCCGCCGAAGCGGCGCCGGGTCTAGCGGCGCGGGAGGGAATAGCAGAGATGGCTCGGTACACCGGACCCATAACCCGCAAGTCCCGCCGGCTCAAGACCGATCTGGTCGGTGGCGATCAGGCCTTCGAGCGTCGGCCGTATCCGCCCGGCCAGCACGGCCGTGCGCGGATCAAGGAGAGCGAGTACCTCCTGCAGATGCAGGAGAAGCAGAAGGCCCGCTTCACCTACGGCGTCATGGAAAAGCAGTTCCACCGGTACTACGAGGAGGCCAACCGCCGCCCCGGCAAGACCGGTGACACGCTGCTGCAGATCCTGGAGTCCAGGCTGGACAACGTCGTCTACCGGGCGGGCCTGGCCCGCACCCGGCGCCAGGCCCGCCAGCTGGTGACCCACGGGCATTTCCTGGTCAACGGCAAGAAGGTGGACGTCCCCAGCCTGCGGGTGTCCAAGTTCGACATCATCGATGTCAGGCCGAAGTCGCTGCCGACGCTGCCGTTCATGGTGGCCAGGGAAACCGTCGGAGACCGCCCCATACCGGCGTGGCTGCAGGTAGTCCCCTCGACGCTGCGGGTGCTGGTGCACCGGCTGCCGGAACGGGCCCAGATCGATGTGCCGCTGCAGGAGCAACTGATCGTCGAGCTTTATTCCAAGTAATCCCAGACCAACGGCGTCAAATAGCGGGCGCCAGAGGAGGAACATCACCATGCTGATCACCCAGCGACCCAACCTCAGCGAGGAGTCGGTCAACGACACCCGCTCCCGGTTCATCATCGAGCCGCTGGAGCCGGGCTTCGGCTACACCCTGGGCAACTCACTGCGCCGGACCCTGCTGTCCTCCATCCCGGGGGCGGCGGTCACCAGCATCCGCATCGAGGGTGTGCTGCACGAGTTCACCACCGTCCCGGGCGTCAAGGAGGACGTCACCGACATCATCCTCAATCTCAAGGAGCTCGTGGTCAGCTCCGAGGAGGACGAGTCGGTGACGATGTACCTGCGCAAGCAGGGCCCGGGTGATGTCACGGCGGGCGACATCGTGCCGCCGACCGGCGTCACCGTGTACAACCCCGATCTGCACATCGCCACCCTGAACGGGAAGGGCAAGCTGGAGATCGAGCTGGTCGTCGAGCGGGGCCGCGGCTACGTGCCTGCGGTGCAGAACAAGACGTCCGGGGCGGAGATCGGCCGGATCCCGGTGGACTCCATCTACTCGCCGGTGATGAAGGTGACCTACAAGGTCGAGGCCACCCGGGTCGAGCAGCGCACCGACTTCGACAAGCTGATCCTGGACGTGGAGACCAAGCCGTCACTGTCCCCCCGGGACGCGCTGGCCTCGGCCGGGCGCACCCTGGTGGAGCTGTTCGGGCTGGCCCGCGAGCTCAACGTGGACGCCGAGGGCATCGAGATCGGCCCTTCGCCGGCCGAGGCGGACACGATCGCCGCGTTCGCGATGCCCATCGA
>JBOHFU010000734.1:0-2267 GCA_050699675.1 Pseudonocardiaceae bacterium | reverse complement strand
ATTTCCTCCTGGGACAGTTCGGCGAGGGGGAAGTCCGAGGGGGTGTGGCCGCCGGCGTTGGGGCTGGTGGCGTGTGTGGCGAGTGCGTCTAGTGCCTGCAGCCAGCTTTGGGTCAGTTGTTGTACGGCGTTTTCGGTGAGCAGGCCCGCTGGCCATGACCAGGTGGCGTGTAGTTGTGGTCCGTCTGGCCGGTCCTCGGTCCAGGCGTTGATGGTCAGGCGGTGGGACGCGGGCAGGGCCGGGTCGGCACCGCCGGCCAGCAGCGTCCCGGGGTCGAGGAGCATTGCCCAGTCGGTGTCCTGTGGGGCAGCGAAGCGGCCCAGGTAGTTAAACGCGATCTGCGGGCTGGCCAGCCCGGCCAGGATCGGCCCGGTCTGGGGGTTGAGGTAACGCAGCAACCCGAAACCCAGACCGTGATCGGGTACCGCGCGCAGCTGCTCTTTGACCCGTTTGAGTGCCTGGCCCGCCGCCGGGCCAGCCGCCAGTGCCTGGTCCACATCGATCCCGCCGACATCTAGGCGCACCGGGAACACGGTGGTGAACCAACCGACCGTGCGAGACAGGTCCACCCCGGCCAGCACCTGCTCTTGGCGGCCGTGGCCCTCCAGATCCACCAGCACACCACCCGACCCGTCACCGCGACCGCGACGCCACGAGGTGACCGCCAACGCCAGGCCGCACAGCAGCACATCGTCTATCCCGGCGTGAAACACCGCCGGCACACTGGTCAACAACGGCTCGGCCCGCGCCGCCGGCACCCTCACCTGCAGCTCCCGGCAGCTACCCACGGTGTCTTGGGCCGCATCCAGCGCCCGCTGCCCCAGCAGCGGACCCGGCTGGTCCAGCATCGCCGTCCACACCGCCAACTCACCGGCCCGGACCGGATCCTGGGCCTGCGCGGCCAGCAACTGCGCCCACCGCCGAAACGACGTGCCACCCGGCGCCAGCACCGGCGCCCGACCCGCCGCCAGCGCCGCCCCACCCGCGGCCAGATCCTCCAACAGGATCCGCAACGACACCCCGTCAACCACCAGATGATGGATCACCACCACCAACCGACCAGACCGGGCCGGGCCCCGGTCCAGCCACACCACCTGGACCATCACCCCAGCCCACGGAGCCAACCGGGCGACCGCCGCCGCCTCCCACGTCGGAATCACCTGCCGCAGACCCTCATCATCGAGCCCAGCGGCGTCCACCCACACGATGCACTCCGAGGCCACCACCGACCCGACCGGTCCCACCCGCAACACCCACCCCGGACCATCGCTGTCTGAGCGCTCCAGCCGGGCCCGGAGCAGGTCATGACGGTCCAGCACCGCCTGAACCACCCCGGCCAGACCCTCCGAGTCCAGACCAGCCGGGGCCTGCACCACCACGCCCATGCTGAACCTGTCGATCGGACCGCCACGCTCACCCAGCCAGCGCATAATCGGGGTCAACACCACCACACCGACTCCAGCGCCGGGCGCCTCACACACCGTCGCCGAGGTGTCCCTGGCCACCACCGCCAACCCCGCCACCGTCTTGTGCTCGAACACATCCTGAGCACTGATCACCACACCAGCCCGGCGCGCCCGACTGACCAACCGGATCGAGCTGATACTGTCCCCACCCAATGCGAAGAAACCGTCCCCCACACCCACCCGATCCAACCCCAACACCTCAGCAAACAACTCACACAGAATCTGCTCCTGCACCGACTGCGGCGCCCGACTCGGCGTGACCGGAGTCAAATCCGGCGCAGGCAACGCACCACGATCCAACTTCCCATTAAGCGTCAACGGCACACTGTCCAAGATCACGAACACCGACGGCACCATATACTCAGGCAACCGCTCACACAGAAACTCACGCAACGAATCCGGCCGCACGCCCCCACCCCCAGCAGCCACCACATACCCCACCAACCGCTTGTCCCCGGGCCGGTCCTCGCGGGCCACCACCGCAGCCTGGGCAACATCCGGATGCGCAACCAGCGCGGTCTCGATCTCACCCGGCTCGACACGGAAACCCCGGACCTTAACCTGATCATCCGCGCGGCCGACGAACTCCAAATCCCCATCACCACGCCAGCGAACCAAATCACCAGTACGATACAAACGACCCCCCGGCGGACCATAAGGATCCGCCACAAACCGCTGCGCCGTCAAACCAGGCCGACCCAAATAACCCCGCGCCAACCCCGCCCCACCAATAAACAACTCCCCCACCACACCCACCGGCACCAACTGCAACCCACCATCAAGCACATACACCCGAACATT
>JBOHFU010000733.1:0-2271 GCA_050699675.1 Pseudonocardiaceae bacterium | reverse complement strand
CTGCGGCCCAGGCCGCGCGGCTGACCACCACCGTCGGGCGCCCGGACCTGCTGCTGCTCGGCGCACTGCTGCACGACCTGGGCAAAGGCCGCGGCGCCGACCATTCCGTGGTCGGCGCGGCACTGGCCGAGCAGATCGGGCACCGGCTCGGGCTGCCGGACCCGGATGTCGCGACGCTGCGCGCAATGGTGCGCCACCATCTGCTGCTGCCCCATACCGCGACCCGCCGGGATCTGGAGGACCCCACGACCGCGCAGCGGGTCGTCGACACTCTCGGTGGGGACCCGACCCTGCTAGAGCTGCTGGTCGCGTTGGCCGAGGCCGACAGCTTGGCCACCGGCCCCGGTGTCTGGACGGAATGGCGTGCCGCGCTGATCTTCGACCTCGCCGAGCGTTGCCGCGCGGTGCTGTCCGGCCGGCCCTTGCCTGCACCGGAGCCGCTCTCCGAGGAACACCGCGCATTGGCCGAGCAGTCTGCCGCCAGCGGCTCGCTGCACGTGACGGCGACCGTGACATCGAACACCGCCGCTGCAGGGCTGGCTGCGGCCACCACGATCACGATTGTGACCCCTGGCCGGCCCGGTGTGCTCGCACTGGCCGCGGGGGTGCTTGCGCTGCACGCGCTGCAGGTCCACTCCGCGGATATCCGGGTCGCTGAACTCCACGACGGCGGCTCCGCGGCGGTGGACACCTTCACCGTCTCCCCGCGCTTCGGCCGTCCGCCCGACGTCGCGCTGCTGCGCCAGGACCTGGTGCGGGCGCTGGACGGCTCGCTGCAACTGGCGGACCGACTGGTCGCCAAGGAACGTGACTACGGCGAGACCCCAAGGTCTGAAACCCCAGGGTGTGAAACGGGCCGCGAAGTCGAGACCAGGGTGCTGTGGTTCGACGATGAGGCCACTGGAGCGGTGATCCTCGAGCTGCGTACCACCGACCACCGCATCGGGTTGCTATACCGGGTTGCCGCGGCGTTGGAGAGCAGCGCGGTGACCGTTCGCTGGGCACGGGTCGTCACGCTGGGCAGTTCGGTGGTGGACTCGTTCTGCATCACCGGGTCGGATGGTCACAGTGCGCTATCACCGGAGGCGCGTGAGCTGGTCGAGCGGGCAGTGCTCAGTGCCGCTCGGTGAGTACCCGGCTACGATCCGGCCTCATGTACGGAACTCGCGATGAGGCCGTCCCGGTCAGCCCGCCGTTCGAGATCGTGTTGCGGGGGTTCGACCGTCAGCAGGTCATCGACCACGTCAGCGCCCTCAAGGCTCGTGTCGGGACAATCGGGGCCGAACGTGACGCTGCGCTGCAGCGGGCTGCCGACCTCACCGAGCAGCTTGAACGCCTGCGTCGCGAAGCGGCGGGGGCGACCGCCCAGGCTGATCTGCTGCGTCGGGAAGCGGAGGACGCGGCCACCCAGGTCGATCGTCTGGAGCGGTCTCCGCTGACCGCAGCGACCGCGCGGATCCAGCGGATGTTGCAGATGGCCGAGGACGAGGCCACCGAGCTGAAGATCAGCGCCGAGCAGGAGGCCACCCTGCTGCGCGAGAGCGCTCGCGCCGAGGCTGATCAGCTGCTGCACGAGACCACCCAGCGGTGCAAGAGTCTGGAGGCGGAGTCGGAGCGCCGGCGTCAGACCGCAGAGGCTGAATCAGCAGCCCGATGCCAGCAGGCTGAACTGGATTCCGAACGTCATACACAGGCCGCTGAGCAGCGGTCCGAGCACAATATCGCGCGCCGCCGCGCCGAGACGGAAGCTTGGGTCAGCGATTACCAGACCCGCAGTACCGCCGCGCTGTACTTGATCATACAGATGGCGGCGCAGCGGCTGAGTAGCCGGATGGCCGAGGTGCAGCGCCAGGCCACTGTGCTGAGGCAGCTGCGGGCCGAGGTCACCGATCAGGTGTCGGCGGTGCACCGCTTGCTGGTCGAGGCGGTCGGCCTGGTTGATCAGCCCATCGCGGCCGAGCAGGCCGATTCTGCGCAGGCTGCGGAGTTGTCGGACGGGGAGTTTTCGGAGTTCTCGGACGGCTCACCCTGGCAGGCAGACCAGCCCACCGCGAGATTCGGGCTGCATCCGTAGGCAGTTCTACCTAGTCGCAACCGCGGGGATGCACGCTATCCGGCGGTGTCTGCCAGCGTCACGCTAGTCGGGTGGCTCGGCAGCGGTCGGGCGGACGCGGGGCTGCCGCCCGTGCTGGAGAGCCGGGCGGCGGGTGTGCCGCTGGCGATCGCAACGGTCATTGCCGGACCGCCGGCAGCCCGGGGTGGGGCCCGGGC
>JBOHFU010000732.1:0-2276 GCA_050699675.1 Pseudonocardiaceae bacterium | reverse complement strand
GGCGGTCGTTCAGGTCGGCGGCCACCTCGGCCAGCGTGCGCTTTACCCCGGAGCCGGTCGGGTGCTCGATGACGAAGTCGTCGCCGAAGAACCGGGCGAACCGTCCGATCGCCTCGATCAGCAGGTAATTGACGGGGAACCACGCCGGCCCTCGCCAGTTGGAGTTGCCGCCGAACAGGCCGCTGGTCGACTCGGCCGGCTCGTAGTCCACCGATGCGTGCAGCTCGGGCAGGTTGAGCACGAACGGCGCGTCGCGGTGGTGGCGCGACACCGACCGCAGACCGTGCGGCGACAGGAACTCCTGCTCGGACAGCATCGGCTCCAGGATTCGCCGTAGCTGCTCGCGCCCCACTATCGACAGCAGCTGGCCCTCGGAGCCGCCCCGCACGTGGGTCTCCCCCACCACGTCGGCGTACTGCGGCAGGTGCTTGATGAACCAGCGCATCCGCGCAGTGAAGTCCGGCAGCCGCTGCAGGGTCGCGGTGCCCAGCGTCGTCGTCGCGCACAGCGGCAGCAGCCCGACCAGCGAGCGCACCCGCAGCGGGATCCGCCGCCCGTCAGCCGCGGACAGCACGTCGTAGAAGAAGCCGTCGGTGGAATCCCACAGCCCGCCGTGGGCCGCCGAGGCGATCAGCGCGAAATGCTCGAAGAACTTGGTGGCGAGGTCCTCGTAGGCACGGTTGTGCTCGGCGAGCACCAGGGCCATCTCCAGCAGGTTCAGGCAGTACATCGCCATCCAGGCGGTACCGTCGCTCTGCTCCAGCACCCCGGCCAGTGGCAGCGCTGCGGACCGGTCGATCGGCCCGATGTTGTCCAGGCCGAGGAACCCGCCCTCGAAG
Source organism: Pseudonocardiaceae bacterium (assembly GCA_050699675.1). Taxonomy (GTDB): domain Bacteria; phylum Actinomycetota; class Actinomycetes; order Mycobacteriales; family Pseudonocardiaceae. Next base: position 1,437 of record JBOHFU010000732.1, on the reverse strand, counting down.
ACGTTGTTGCCCTCGCTGTCCTTGCGATTCACCCACCAGGTGAAGTTCAGCAGCAGCTTGTGGACCACCCGGGACAGGAAGTCAAAGTCGCGCGAGCCGTCAATCTCAAAAACCCGCAATGCAGCCCAGGCGTGCACCGGCGGGTTGACGTCACCGAAGGCCCACTCGTAGGCGGGCAGCTGGCCACCCGGGTGCATGTACCACTCGCGCAGCAGCAACAGCAGCTGGTTCTTGGCAAACGTCGGGTCCAGGCGCGCCAGCGGCACACAGTGGAACGCGAGGTCCCAGGCGGCGTACCAGGGGTACTCCCATGGGTCCGGCATCGAGATGACGTCGGCGTTGTTGAGGTGCCGCCATACGGAGTTGCGCCCGTGCCGTCGCTGCGGCGGCGGCGGTGGGCCGGCCGGGTCGCCGTCCAGCCAACGCGCCACGTCGTAGTGGAAGAACTGCTTGCCCCACAGCATCCCGGCCATCGCCTGCCGGAACATCAGCGCCTCATCGGTGGACGCTTCGGCGGGGATCAGCGCCCGGTAGAACTCGTCCGCCTCGGCCCGCCGCGCCGTCATCACCTCATCGAACCCAGCACCAAGATCACCAGAGCTGTCGCTGGCGGTCAGCCGCAGCCGGACCACGGCTCGACCTCCAGCGGCCACATCGAGCCGGTACCACAGCGCAGCTTTGGAACCGACCCCGTCCAGGTTGACGGTCGCCGCGCCCGACACGACGTGATCGTTGATCCCGTCCTTGGGGTAAGCCGAACGGCCTGGCACGCCGAAGAGCCGCTGGGTATTCGTCTCGTTGTCACACAGCAACGGCTGCGGAGAACCATCGCCACCAAGAACGAGCGTGCCGCGCTCCGCGTGTCGCGCGATAAGCGTCCCGTCTGCTCCGGAGCGGATCTCCGGCACGGCCTCCTGCCCGGCCAGCCCCCACGCCCAGGTGTTGCGGAACCACAGCGTCGGCAGCACGTGCAGCGTCGCCGCCTCCGAGCCGCGGTTGTCCACGGTGATCCGCAGGCACAGGTCGGTCGGGTCGGCCTTGGCATAATCGACCGTCACCGCCCAGTACCGATCCTGGGTGAACACGCCGGTGTCGACCAGCTCGTACTCCGGTGCCTCCCGGCCCCGGCGGCGGTTCTGCTCGACCAGATCGGCATACGGGAAGGGCCGCTGCGGGTAGTGGTAGCGCCAGGTCATCCAGGAGTGGGTGGGCGTGGAGTCCAGATACCACCAGCACTCCTTGACGTCCTCGCCGTGGTTGCCCTCCGGCCCGGTCAACCCGAACATCCGCTCCTTGAGGATGGGATCGATACCGTTCCACAGCGCCAGCGCCAGGCAGAACGTCTGGCGCTCGTCGCAGACCCCGGCCATGCCGTCCTCGTTCCAGCGGTACACCCGGGAACGGGCATGGTCGTGCGGGAAGGAGTCCCATGCCTGG
>JBOHFU010000731.1:0-2285 GCA_050699675.1 Pseudonocardiaceae bacterium | reverse complement strand
TCGGTCTGTACCTCGCCCTCCCAGCGGTACACGCTGGTGATCGGCCCGACGATCTGCGCGCACGCCCCCAGCTTGGCCTCGATCACCCCGGCAGCGAGCGCCCGGGCAGCGTCTGCGTTGTCAGTGGTCGACGTGACGATGACGTGCTCAGAGGACATATCCAAGATCGTACGAGGCTCCTGAGGCGACGCTAAGAGCCGGCCCTCTCGCTACTGAGGGGTTTCACGGTGCCGTCGGTGTGAATCTCGTTGATCACGTAGGCGGCCGAGGGGGGCTCACCGGGGTCGGTGAACTCCAGCGGCCCGGAGGGACCGTCGTAGTCGATGTCCTTGCGGTCTTTCACGAGCGTTATGCAGGCGTCAAAGCTTGTGCATTTCTCGCCGTCCTTCGTCACGCCGTTGATCTCCTTCGCGATGAGGGCCGGCTCGTCCGTGCCGGCAACAGCCGCCGCAAGCACGGTGATCACCACTGCGTCATAGGACTGCGCGGCGTAGGTCACATCCGGGAGTCCAGGATTGGCCTCCCTCAGCCGCTTCACAAACTCCTCGCCCCCATCGTGCGGCAGAGTTCCCCTCATTCCCGCCAAGACACTCAGATCCTGCGGATTGACCTGACGGGCCAGGGTGTTGGTCAAATTACCGCTGTCGCTGTACACTCGCTTACTCTTCGGACCAAGGCCCTCCTCGACCATGGTGGCGAGGATCCGGGCGCTCTCCGTGAAGCCGATCAGGACGATCGCGTCGGGGTTCTTATCCTTGACTCGCTGGACGACTCGCTGGACGTCCTTTTTGTGGTCCAGTGCATTCTGATCGTAATGAAAGGAGTCAAGTACCCGGCCTCCGGATTCCTGGATCGCTTTCACGATGTTCTCCCGTAAGGGGTGCGCGTACGCGTCGTTGCGCGACATCACCACCGCCGTCGAGTTGCCGTCCTTGACGACGAGCTCGCCGAGCACGGAGCCCTCGACGTTGCTTGGTGGCATGGCGCGGAAGTAGAGCCCATGGTCCAGCCACGTGGTGAACACCGGCGACGTGTTCGAGGGCGCGAACATGATCACGCCTGCGCAGACGACCTTGTCGATCACCTTGCTGGCCACCGCCGACGTCGCGGGACCGATGATTGCGTCTACCTCGTTGGCCAGCAGCGCATCAGTCGACCGGTCAGCGGTGTTATCGGAGGAGTCGCCCTCGTCGCGCTGATTGTCGGGATCAAGATTCACGGCGATACCCAGGATGCCGCCGGCGTCTTTGATGTCGTTGATCGCCAGGTTCGCGCCAGCCTTCACCGCGGGACCCGTGTAGGTGTATTGCCCGGTCTTCGGGAGTAACGTCCCCAGTGAGAGCACACCGTCACCACGTTTGGGGGTTGGCGAGCACGGAGGCGGCTTAGCCATCTCAGACGGCGGGGGTGGAGGCCACGTCACCGCTGCCAGACCAACCGCCGCCGCCAACACCACTGCCGCCGCCAGGGAGGTCTTGACCAGCCAATGGTCCGAGCGTCTGTTATCTGTAACGTCAGGTGGCTGGTCAACTTTGCCCAACGTCTCGGTAGCAGCTGTCCGAACAACAGGGTCGGTATCGCCGTCGCGCAGGCTGAGCAAGGCTTGTCTCGCTGTGCGCTTCAATCCCCCCGGATGGTCACCTGCCAGCAGATGCTGTAAGCCTTCGACCGCCCACAATCGTTCCCGAATAGTCTTACTTTTTAAAGCTTGTTCGATCAGTGTGGGCAATGGCAACGGTGCATGGGGATTCTTTGCCAGATAGAGCTGGCCGCGCATTCCGTTCGCTGACATCGTCGGTGTTTGGCCTTGCGTGTTCTGGCGGACCTGCTCGTACACGTATTGATACAGCTCGCAGACCGATACCTGACCGTTGCCGTCGAGGTCTGCCGCCCCGGTCTCCAAACCTTGGACCACGGCATCGGTGAACTTCGACTCGTAGGCAAACTCCGTCTTGCCCGACGCGGTGATGACCATACGGCCACGGCCGCGGAGCTGCTCAAGGATCTCCTTGGCGCCGGGGTCTCTCTGCGAGAGACTTCGGGTGAATGCTCCGCTGTAGCAGCAGTCGAGCAACAGCACGATGCGCTGCGAGCGGCTGTGATCCATCCGCTCCTTGACCCATTGTGCCGAGATCCCCGTCGAGTCCAGCAGCTGCTTATTTGTCTCGTGTGCAACGAAATGCAGCTGCCTTCCAGAATCCAGCACTCCGTGACACGAGAAGTAGAGCAACAAGAGATCATCGGGCTTGCGGTCGGCAAAGAATTCCTCGATCGCCACCTTGACC
>JBOHFU010000730.1:0-2285 GCA_050699675.1 Pseudonocardiaceae bacterium | reverse complement strand
GCCGGCGAGCGGATCTCGGCGGCGCAGGCGGAGCTGGCCGGCACCCGCGCCGCGCTGGACGCCGAACGGGCCGCCACGGCCGATCGGGAACGTCTCCTGACCCGCCGCGAGGCTGAGCTCAAGGACAGCTTCCAGGCGCTGTCCGCCGAGGCGCTGTCCCGCAACAACGAAGCGTTCGTACAGCTCGCCGAGGCGCGGCTGGCCACGGTCACCGCGGCCCTGTCGGCGAAGTCCGACGGCGACGCCACCCAGCGCCAGCAGGCCATCGAGGCGCTGCTCAGCCCGGTCACCCAGACCCTGCACCGGCTCGACGGTCAACTGCGCACAGTGGAGAAAGAGCGCGAGGCCGCCTACGCGGGGCTGCGCGAGCAGGTGGGGGCGATGCACCGCACATCCGAGCAGCTGCAGAGCGAGACCCGGCAGTTGGTCACCGCGTTGCGTGCCCCGCAGGTCCGCGGCCGGTGGGGTGAGTTGCAGCTGGAGCGAGTCGTGCAACTGGCCGGCATGGTCGAGCATTGCGACTTCTCCCGGCAGGTCACCGCTACCGATGCCAGCGGCGATGACGATGCCCTGGTCCGCCCCGACCTGGTCGTGCACCTCGCCGGTGGCAAGCACATCGTGCTGGACGCCAAGGTGCCCTTCGGGGCCTACCTGGAGGCCGTCGACGCCACCGATCCGGACCGCCGGTTCGACCGGCTGGCCGCGCACGCCCGGCACCTGCGGGTGCACGTCGATTCGCTGGCGGACAAGTCCTACTGGCAACGCTTCGAATCCACCCCGGAGTTCGTGGTGCTGTTCGTCCCCGGCGACCCGTTCCTCGAGGCAGCGCTGCAATCCGACCCCGCCCTGCTCGAGCACGCCTTCGAACGCAACGTCGTGATCGCGACCCCGACCACGCTAATCGCGCTGCTGCGGACGGTGGCCTACACCTGGCGTCAGGAGGCGCTGGCGCGCAACGCCACACGGGTTCACGAGCTGGGCCGGGAACTCCACTTGCGGCTGGCCACGATGGGCGGCCACGTCACGAAGCTCGGCAAGGCAATCGGTGGGGCCGTCGACGCCTACAACAGCACAGTGCGATCGCTGGAGTCGCGAGTACTGGTGACCGCGCGGCGATTCGTCGAGCTCGAGGTGGTCTCCGAGCAACTCGACACGCCCGATCAAGTGGAGCGCAGCCCTCGCACCGTGCAGACGGTGGAGCTCGTCGCGTCCGCAGCGGACTCGCTCGTCGCGCTGGATCCCGGACGCCAGGAGCCGAGGCGCCCCAACGCGGACGGCCCCGAAGAGGAGGGCAACGGTGAGGACTGGCGGTGGGCCAGCGAGGTGCTGCACCAGGGGCGGGGCGAGGACCCGCAGCGGTCTACTGTGAACGAGTGACGACAACCCAGGCCCGACGCGCTACCCACCGCGGGCGTTGGGACGAGTGTTCACTGCTGATCGACCGCCCCGGGGTGCCCTGGTGGGCGGCGGTCGGGTGCGCGTTGGGGCTCACCGCGCTCGGCGTGTTCGTCGATATCGAGCGGCTCAACCGGCTGGGCATCGTGTTCCAAGCCTGCTATTTCCTCGGCTGCCTGCTGGCCGTGGTGGTGGTTCAGCGCAAGGGGTTGTTCGGGCCGATGGTGCAACCTCCGCTGATCCTGGCGGTGGCGGTGCCCGGTGTTGTCCTGGCGATCGGCTCCCTGCCCGCTGGCGGAGGGGTCGTGGCCGCCGCGCTCACTGTCGGCACTCCCCTGATCAACGGCTTTCCCACCATGGCGATCACGACCGGGCTCGTCCTCGCTATCGGAGCCTTCCGGCTGGTCACCCAGCGACAGCCGGCCACCCGCCGCAACACCCGACGACCCTGAGCGTCAATCGGCTCCGGATGGTGCGATGCCGGAGATCGAGCGCTTGAGCTCGCGCGGCAGCGAGAACACCAGCTTCTCCTGCGCGGTGGTGATCTCCTGCACTTCGCCGTACCCGCACTCGGCCAGGAAGTCCAGCACGCCACGGACCAGCACCTCGGGTACCGACGCGCCGCTGGTGACGCCGACGGTGTGCACACCCTGCAGCCACGCCGGATCGATCTCCCGCGCATAGTCGACCAGGTAGGCCGCCCGGGCACCGGTGGCCAGCGCGACCTCGACCAACCGCACCGAGTTGGACGAGTTCCGCGACCCTATGACGAGGACCAGATCGCAGTCGGCAGCCATCGCCTTCACCGCCACCTGCCGGTTCTGCGTGGCATAGCAGATGTCGTCGCTGGGCGGGTCGGTCAGCTCGGGGAAGCGCTCCTTGAGCGCAGC
>JBOHFU010000729.1:0-2290 GCA_050699675.1 Pseudonocardiaceae bacterium | reverse complement strand
GTAGTGCAGCCACGCCAGCCACCCCGTCGACCACATACACCGCCAGCCGTTTCTGGGTGCCCGCCTCCGTGAGATCGAAGCCCGAGCCCCCGCCCAGGTGCACCCGCAGCGCGATCGGCCCCTTGCCGGGGCGGGGTGTGGTCGAGGCCAGTGAGTCGGACCAGCGCAGCCAGCCGGCCCGTGCCAGGTGGGTTACCAGCGCCGGACCGTCGGTGTGCAGCGCGAGGAACTTGCCGTGCCTGCTGGCCGCGGTCACGCGACACCCGTGCAGTGCGCTCACCGGCGGCTGCACGGTCTTGAGCACCGTGAGAGAGGCGACATCGACCCGGGTCACGGTTGCGCCGACGGCATGCTCGCGCAGGTGGTGCGCCAGTGCCTCGACCTCCGGTAGCTCCGGCATGGGTTCAGTGTGCGCCCAGGGGTGGCCCCACCGCACGATGCAGCCGCACAGATCACGTGACCTGCCGAAGCGGCCCGGTGCCGTCGTCAGGGATGGCCCGCATCTTCAGGCTCTGGACGACCTGACGAGTGTCCTGCCGGGCCGCCACCACGCCGTGCACGGTGCCCACCCAGTGCTCGGCGGCGGTTTCGACCGGCTCAGGAAGGGTCTTCGCCACGATGGTCCACGGCCGCCGCATCGCCCACTGCATCGGCAGCAACATCAGCATCAGCAGGAATAACAGCACCAGCCACGACGGCACGACCACCCCTGCGGGGGTCCAGAACAGCACAAAGAGGGTTAGAGCGACAACGACCCCCAGCATCGCGATACCGGACACATAACCGGCGGCCATGTCGTGCTCGAACTGCTCCGCCGTCGCCGGCTGGGACCAGTTGATCCTGCTCTGGACCCTCCAGCTGCGCCCGTCGGCGCCCCGCACCACCCGCGTCATGTCCGACCTCCAGGCGCCTGTCGCTGGACCAGCCCATGTCTTGACCAAGCAGGGTCTTGGCCAACCCAGGGTCTTGGCCAACCCAGGGTCTTGGCCAACCCAGGGTCTTGGCCAACCCAGCGTAATGCCGAGTTGCTGCCGACCATGGCACGGCCGAACGACCCGTTGAGCGACCACAGCATGGGACGCTGGTGTCGATGATGGAAGCCCGCTCGTTCACCCGTCGCAGGGAGGACTTCACCTGCCTGCGCTGCGGTGCGCTGGTGCGGGGTAGCGGTTACACCAACCATTGCCCGCGGTGCCTGTGGTCGCGGCACGTCGACGTCAACCCGGGTGACCGGGCCGCCGAGTGTGGCGGGGCGATGGAGCCGGTCGGGGCCCTGTCTGAAAGTGGTGGGATTGTCTTGGTGCACCGGTGCGTGGTGTGCGGGCACGCCCGGCGCAACCGCAGCGCAGCCGACGACGACCGAGACGCCGTGCTCGGGCTGTTCGGCCGGCCGGTCCCCGACCCGCCACGCTGAGGTCAATGAAAGTGGTGCGCACCGAAAAGAAAATGGGCCGTTGCGTACCGGCAACGGCCCATTTCTTATTCTGGCGATCAGCAGGTTTTGCCGGTGTTGATGCAGTCCGCCATCTGTGCCAACAGCGCTTCAGGCATGATGGCCATGAAATCGGCATGGTCGGTGGCCGGGTTGTGTCGCTGGTCGGGGAAGGAGTCCAGGGCGAAGTTGCGGCCGGCCGGCTGATCGTAGGTCAGGGTCATCCGTAGTTGTGGGATGGCCACCGTCTCGCGACTGCATGACCCGTCCCGTCGCGGGAAGGCGATGTGGTCCCGGTGGTTGGCCGAGTCGAGGTTTTGGCCGTCCCAGCAGCTGGGGAAGTCCAGGATGCGCACCAGTTGGCTGCCTTGCGGGCACAGCGGGTACTTGGTGGTGGTGCGGTCCTCGAAACCGGTGCAGGTCCACGCCGCGTTGGCATCGTCACCGTCATTGGTCGCGGCCTTGGCGTCGCCGGTGATGATCGCCAGGTCGTCCGGCATCGGGGTAACTTTGCTGGTCGGGTTGCCCCGGAACTGTAGTTGTGCTGTGACGGGCTGGAGGATCTCGCCGAAGTTGCCGTCCAGACCGCCGCCGTCGACGAGGGCATCGTCGCCCCGCTTGTCGGTGTCGCGCAGCACGGGCCAGAAGTAGGTCGACTGGTCGTCGTTGGTGCAGGTGGTGCCGGCGGCGTGCAGGCTCTCGTCAGTGGAGAACGCATTGGCCGACAGGTTGCCGACGTAGTCGTGCACGTGCTGGGCGCCGTTGACCTTGCCCGGCGCCACCATGAAGTTGTCGGAGTTGCGGTGTCCCTCGGCGTTGGTGCCACAGGGGCTGATGAAGGTACCGGTGGACGCGTTA
>JBOHFU010000728.1:0-2293 GCA_050699675.1 Pseudonocardiaceae bacterium | reverse complement strand
GCGTCCCTTGGGGTCGGTGAGCTGCACCCGATCGCCGGGTTGGAAGGGTCCGCTGGGTCGGGTCACGAGCGGTCATGGTGGCAGATCGCCGGTCGGGCGAGCGCCCACAGCTGTCGGGCCGCTGGGCTGTCGGAGTGCTGGCCTACTCTGCGAAGCCATGACGGAGATCCTGGCGAGCGGTCCGGCGGCGGCGCCCGACACCAGCTCCACCCTCAGCACCACAACGCACCGGCGCCCGGCACTGTCACCGTCGCGGGCAGCCGATTTCAAACAGTGCCCGCTGCTGTACCGGTTCCGAGCTGTCGACCGGCTGCCCGAGACACCCAGCCGGGTGCAGGTCCGCGGCACCGTGGTGCATGCCGTGCTGGAGCGCCTGTTCGCGCTGGCCCCGGACCGGCGCGACCCCGAGGTTGGGTGCAGGCTGGTTGATCTGGTGTGGCGCGACGTGCTGGCTGGCAGCCCCGAGCTGGCTGGGCTGTTCGCCGGTCCCGGGGACCCGGAGCTCGCCGAGTGGCTCGACTCGGCACGTGCGCTCGTCGAGGCATACTTCGCGCTGGAGGACCCTCGGTTGGTCGCACCCGAGGCATGTGAGGTGCTGGTGGAGACCGAATTGGCCGCTAGCGACGCCGGCAATGGGGAGCCCCTGCTGCTGCGGGGTTACATCGACCGGCTCGACGTCGCCCCTACCGGCGAAATCCGAGTGGTGGACTACAAGTCCGGCGCCGCACCGCGGGAAGTCTTCGAGGCCAAGGCGCTGTTCCAGATGAAGTTCTATGCCTTGGTTCTGCTGCGAATCCGCGGGGTGGTGCCACGCCAACTGAGGCTGATGTACCTGGCTGACCGGCAGGCGTTGAGTTACACCCCGGATGAGGCGGAGCTGGAGCGCTTCGAGCGCACCCTCACCGCGATCTGGTCAGCGATCCTGCGGGCTGCGCAACACGGTGACTTCCGTCCCAACCCCAGCCGGATGTGTGACTGGTGCGATCACAAGCCGCGCTGCCCAGCGTTCGGTGGCACTCCGCCCCCCTATCCGGGCTGGCCGGATCCGGCTGGTGCGGGCACCGAGACTGTACGCGACCGGGCGGAGTAAGGCATCAGAACCGGCAGGAGCGGATGTCGCTGGCCAGGATGGCCTTGGCGCCGCGAGCGGAGAGCTCGTCCATGATCCGGTTGGCGTCTTTGCGCGGCACCATCGCGCGAACCGCGACCCAGCCGGGATCGGCCAGCGGGGCCAGCGTCGGCGACTCCAGCCCGGGTGTAATGACGACTGCCTCGTCCAGCAGGGTGCGCGGGCAGTCGTAGTCGAGAATCAGGTACTGCTGGGCGAACACCACGCCCTGCAGGCGCGCCGCGAACTGTGCCTTTTCCGGCGATGGTGCGGCGTTGGCCCGCTCCACGAGCACCGCCTCCGAGGAGCAGATCGGGTCGCCGAAGACCGCCAGGCCGTGCTGACGCAGGGTACGGCCGGACCCGACCACGTCGGCGATAGCGTCGGCCACGCCCAGCTGCACCGAGATCTCCACCGCGCCGTCCAGCCGGATCACGTCGACGTGGACACCGTGCCGCGCCAGGTCTGTCCTGACCAACCGGGGGTAGGCAGTGGCGACCCGCAGACCCTCCAGGTCGTCGACCTTCCAGTCTCGGCCCAGCGGGGCGGCGTAGCGGAAGGTGGACCCACCGAAGCCGAGTGCGAGCAGCTCGGAAACGGGCGCCTCGGAGTCCAACGTCAGGTCCCGGCCGGTGATCCCGAGGTCCAGATCGCCGGAGCCGACGTAGACGGAGATGTCCCTGGGTCGAAGGAAGAAGAACTCCACCTCGTTGACGGGGTCGATGACCGTCAGGTCCTTGGCGTCGTGCCGTTGCCGGTAACCCGCCTCTACCAACATTTCCGAGGCGGGCTCGGCCAGCGTGCCTTTGTTGGGCACGGCGACCCGCAGCATCTGGCTGTCCCCATTCATGTCGCGGCTCATCGGCACCTCACAGGTAGCGGTAGACGTCGCTGGTGCTGATCCCCCGGCCGAGCATGAGCACCTGAACCCGGTACAGCAGCTGGGAGATCTCCTGCGCCAGCCGCTCGTCGGACTCGTGTTCGGCGGCGATCCACACCTCGCCGGCCTCCTCGAGCACCTTCTTGCCCTGGGCGTGCACCCCGTTGTCCAGTGCGGCCACTGTTCCCGAGCCCGGTGGCCGGGTGCAGGCACGCTCGGTGAGTTCGGCGAACAGCTCGTCGAACGTCTTCACAGGTTGCCTTCCTGGGTCGTGAGTGCGTAACAGTGTTCGAACACTGTTACGC
>JBOHFU010000727.1:0-2298 GCA_050699675.1 Pseudonocardiaceae bacterium | reverse complement strand
GCAAGGTGAAGGTGGAGATCGCGCTGGCTCGCGGCAAGCGGTCCTATGACAAGCGAGCCGACCTGGCCAAGCGTGACGCCGATCGTGAGGTACAGCGCGCCATGGGACGGCGGGTCAAGGGCATGGGGTGAGCCAGTGGAGGCTCGGCCCTGACCCGGCGCGCTCGCCGATCACTGTGCAGGTGGGCTTTGAAAGGCGTGGCGGTAGGCGTGCGGGCTGGTGCCGACGAGGCGTTTGAAGCGGTCGCGAAAGGCGGTGGGTGAGCCGAATCCGACTTGTGCGGCGATCCGGTCGACTGAGTGTGTGGTCGTCTCCAGCAGGTACTGCGCCTGGTGGACCCGGGTGCGGTGCAGCCACTGGAGGGGGGTGGTACCGGTCTGTTCGCGGAAGCGGCGGTGGAGGGTGCGGGTGCTCATTCCGGCGTGGGTGGCGATGTCGTCGAGGGCGAGTTCCTTAGCGGCGTTGTCCTCCATCCATCGCAGCAGGGGCTCCATGGCCGACCCGTGGGGAGTGGGAGGTTGTTCGTGGACGATGAACTGGGCCTGCCCCCCGTCGCGTTCCAGGGGCATGACGGACAGCCTGGCGGCGTCGGCGGCTACCGCGGAGCCGTGGTCTCGACGGATCATGTGCAGGCACAGGTCGAGCCCGGCGGCGGCACCTGCTGAGGTCAAGAACTGGCCGTTGTCCACATAGAGCACATCGGGGTCTACTTCAACGTCGGGGTGACTGGCGGCGAGCAGGGCGGCGGCGAGCCAGTGGGTGGTGGCTCGCCGCCCGTCCAGGAGCCCGGTGGCGGCCAGGGTGAAAGCTCCCGCGCAGATCGAGGCGATGCGGGTGCCGTGGGCGGCCGCCCGGCGCAGCGCGTCGAGAACCTCGTCCGGGACCGGGGCGGTGGGGTCGGCGCAACCGGGCAGGATGATCGTGTCCGCTTCGGCCAGCGCATCCAGCCCCCATGGCGCACGGAGGATGAACGCGCCGGCGTCGATCTCCTCGGTGGCCGCGCAGATACGGACCCGGTAGGCGACGCGGCCGTCCGGCAATCGCGTGCGGCTGAAGACCTCGATCGGGGTGGCCAGGTCGAAGGCGATCACCCCGTCCAGGGCGAGGACGGCCACAGTGTGCATGGCAGCAGAGTAGGTCACCATCGCCATCCCGCCAAGCACGGTGAACAGCGCTTTTCTGTCATCAAATGGTGATCTGCCAGCTCATAGCCTTGCAGTGCTTCTGGCGAGAATCCGTTGATATGTGGCGATTCAGCCGCTTTCTGACGCTGGGCGCGGTGGCTAACCTCGGGGCCTATTGCTGAAGGGCGGCCCGTTCCGTGACGAAGTTCCTCCTCGCTGTCCATGTCGTGACTGTGATCATCGCCATCGGACCCGTGACCGTGGCGGCCAGCATGTTCCCGGCCGCTGCCCGCCGCGCCCTGTCCGATCCAGGCGACGCTCAGGCGGTGGCCGTGGTGCGCACCCTGCACCGCATCTGCCGGGTCTACGCGACCGTCGGCGTCGTGGTGCCCGTATTCGGCCTCGCGACCGCCACCAGTCTGCAGGTGCTGGGCGACACCTGGCTGATCGTCTCGATCGTCCTGACGGCCATCGCGGCCGCCGTGCTGGCCCTGCTCGTGCTGCCCCGGCAGGGCGCGATCGTGGCCGACCTCTACACCGTCGCCGCGACCACCCGACCACCGCCCAGGAGGGAACAGGAACAGGGCGTGGCCCGGCGGCTCGCCATGCACACCGGAATGTTCAACCTCCTGTGGGTGACCGTCACCGTCTTGATGATCGTCCGCCCCGGCTCCACCACAGGAGTGTGACCGTGAGCGCCTCGTTGCGTCTCTTGCGGACCGCCACCGGCGTCGAGCTGGTCACCTTGATCGTGCTGCTGGTCAACGTCGTCACAGTGCACTGGCCGGCCGTCTCCTCAGTGATCGGCCCCACGCACGGCTGCGCCTATCTGTTCGTCAGCATCGCCGCGGTCCGCGCAGCCGGAGCGACGAAGCACGCGACACTGATGGCGCTCATCCCCGGTATCGGCGGCCTGCTCGCGCTGCGTCGACTCACCACACAGCGGCGGCGACAACTCTCGGACCGGGAACCGGCGCCGTCAGCGCGGGGCCAGCGGGGATGATGGCCGGGCCGCTGGGCGTTACACTGAGCGGCTGGCCCAGCCCAACAAGGGGGTGAACGGTTTCGACTCCGGACGTTGAGTCAGTGGGAAGCGTGCCGGTGCAGGCGAGAGACCACCGTAAGCGTCATCGCACCTCAATAAGCGCCGACTCAAGTCAGCGCCAGTTCGCCC
>JBOHFU010000726.1:0-2300 GCA_050699675.1 Pseudonocardiaceae bacterium | reverse complement strand
GGTGAACGTGGTGGTGTTCAGTCCGGATGGGACCCGGGTGGCTACTGCCAGCGGCGACGGTACGGCGCGGGTGTTTGATGCGGTCAGTGGTGCTGAGCAGGCTCGCTTGCCCCACGACGGTCGGGTGAACGTGGTGGTGTTCAGTCCGGATGGGACCCGGGTGGCTACTGCCAGCGACGATGGCACGGCGCGGGTGTTTGATTCGGTCAGCGGTGCCGAGCGGGCCCGTCTGCCCCACGACCGGACGGTGAACGCGGTGGTGTTCAGTCCGGACGGGACTCGCGTGGCCACTGCCAGCGACGACGGTGCGGCGCGGGTAGCGCTCGTGGACGCCGACGTGCTTCTCGACGCCATTGAGCAGCGGATTCCCCGGCCGCTCACCGATGCCGAGTGGGAACGCTATGGCGGCCGCCCGATCACCCAGCACGAGACGGGAATCCTGCGCGGCACCGTGCCGGTCAACGAGGAGTTGTTGACAGCAGCCCGCCAGCGCGCCCGGCTTCGCGGCCAGACGATCGGTCAGTTCGTCGAAGGTTCACTACGCCGCGAGCTGGCGGCGCCCGGTGATACCGATGACCGGTAGTTCGGCTTAGTCAGACGTCGGTGTCCTGCTGGTGTCGGCGGGTGGTCCGGGTGAGGAAGTCAGTGATGCGCTCGTCGAGGTCGGCCAGGTGGGGAGAGGTCGACCGCAGCGGGTGGACTTGTCGTTGCAGGGTGCGCAGCCCGTCCAGGGTACGGGTGGAGCTGACCTCGGCGGCGGTGCGCAGCGCATCGCGACCGAATGCGGCGGCCTGTTCGAGATCCTGGGCGAGGAGATGGGTACCGGCGAGGTCGGTCTGGACGAAACACCGGTTGCGGACTCGCCAGGGATCGAAGTCGTGCAACGCTGTGGTGCTCAGCGTGATGGCTTGCTCGGGCTCGCCGATGCCGCTGAGACAACGCCCGAGATCCGAGGCGAACGCGGCTTCGGTGTAGAAGCCCGCCCAGGGGGGCTCGTCGCCGGGGCGGATCAACTCGTAAGACCGCTCGGCCTCCCGCACCGCGTGGCGAGCCGCCCGGATGTCGCCGAGCAGGGCAAGACCGCGTGCTTCCACCGTGTGGAGATCGGCAGCCAGCAACGGGGTTACCGTGCCTTGGGTGACGGCCAGTCCGGCCCGGGCCAGTGCCACGGCCTGGCGCCCGTGCCGGAGCCTGTCGTGGTCCGTGAGCGCGTTGCATCCGATCTGGAGTGTCACGCGGCCCATCTCGCTCAGCACGCCGGCCGCATAGAGCCGGTCGCCCCCGCGCAGGGCGAGGTCGAGGGCCTGGATGTAGTAGCGCTGCGCCAGCGAGTGCCGGCCCACGTCGACCGCGGTGAAGCCGGCGTAGAAGGTGGCCTGCGCGACGGCGGTCAGCAGCGCCTTGCCGGTCTGCTCCGAGTAGCTGCCGTGCAGGAGCTGATTGGCCGCGCGGTGCAGCAGTGACACGACCTGCTCCCGCAGCCGTCCCGAGCCGTAGCGGCAGTCAAGCTGGGCCAGGTGGGTGACCTGCTCGGTGAGCAGCTCCACCTCGGCCATGCCGATACGCCGGCCCCCGGCCCGGGCGGTGCTCTGTGCCGGGGGCACGGTGAGGGCGAACAGGGCCGGCTCGGCGAAGGCCGCCGCGCTGAATACCGAGCCCAGTAGGAGCTTGCGCCGGCGCATGTCCTGTCCCGACAACTCGACGATCGTGCGGACCGTGCCCTCCAGTGTCCCTGAACAGGTCAGCCCGTCATAGGGATCCTCCCCGGCCGGGGCACGGTCGGCAAACCCGCACTCGGTGACGCTGACCTCGCGGCGCAGCCGCTGGGACAGCACCGTGGCGACCAGCCTCGGCACCGGCCAGCGGGGTTGGGTGCCCTCCAGCATCCGTCTCACCGAGGTGGTGCCGGTGCCGACGTGGATCCCCTCTTTGGCCCCGGCGGCGACCACCGCACGGCCCAGCCCGGCATTGGTCATCCCCGTCTCGTCCAGCAGCACCTGCAGTGCCGTGTTCTTGCCGTGGCTGCTCATCGCCCCTCATATCCCCGTCTGGTTCCCTATCGTGGTCGCGATCCTGGACCGTCAGCCGATCTTTGGGAAGGGCAGCCGGCGAAGTGAGACCCCAGTGCGACCCCCGGCTGCCCCGTGGACCAATGCCAGGCAGCACGTTGTTCTTAGCCCGTCGCGCCGCCGAGATCGACGGGCTGTCCCTGTCGACGTGGATGTCGCGGTTGGTGCGCCGGCACGCGTGGGATTCCGAACAGCCCAGGCTCACCGCCGAGCAGCAGCGCCGCGCCGACG
>JBOHFU010000725.1:0-2303 GCA_050699675.1 Pseudonocardiaceae bacterium | reverse complement strand
GGAATACGATCGGCTGAGCGATCCGAGCGAGCGGGGTGCTGTGCTGCGCCGGGAAAGGCTGTATCACTCGCACGTCCAGAGTTGGCGGGAGGCGCGTGATCAGGGCATGTTGACCGCGCTTTCGGCCAGGCCGGTCGGACGACCTTCGCGTAGCAAAGCCGATGTCGACAACGAGCGGCTCTGCAAGGAGAACGAACGGCTTGCCGGTGAGCTGGCCAAGACCAAGGCCGCGTTGAATATCGTGGGAAAGCACACGCGCTCTTGGAGCTGCTCTCCGAAAGCGCGAATTCGGACAGGAACTCGACCAGGTGATCGGGGAGGCTTTGGGTGACCTTGCGCCGCTCACGTCCACGAAAAGGGCGTGCGGGCTGCTGGGCAATGACGAGCGCGCCGCGGTGCTCAACAGCGAGCGATTCGTGGACCGCTCGTCGGCCCAGATCTGGGCGACCCTGCTCGATGTTAGCCTAGCTAGGCGAAGATATGGAGGTCAACACCAAGCAGCACAAGAGGCCAGAGAAACAGGACCAAGATGAAGTTCAGGAGTTGACCCAGACTGGTGATCCCGTATCCGGTACTCAGCGCTACTACCAAACCAATGAGCAGATACACGAGAGCGCCAAGAGAAATGCCACGCCGTTCGACGATGTACATGATTGCTCCTCACGATGCAGGCCCATTTACAGCTCATTATCTGGATAGGCACCAGCCGCTGCCGTGCGCATCGGGGTGGCCGAAGAGCGCTGCCTTCTCGGCCAGCGATAGCGTGTCGGGCGGTGCCGACGGCCGACAACGCGATGGCACCACGCTCCAGCTTTGCACGATGACGCTCGTCAACCTCGTACCGGCGCCCGGTCTGGCGACCCGCCCAGCCACCAGGAGCCGACCGGGATGCCACCCGCTCACGCGCGGCACGCAGCGGCCGGTTCGCTCCCACCACGGTCCTCCCTCTCGCCCTAGCACAGAGTGTAACCACGACCGCCCTGATTGTCGTTGGCACCTGATTGCCGTCTACTCCAGCCGACGTCACTCGCCTTACCGTTGCCGTGTCGGACTGGTCGCCGCTGACGGGGAGCCTCGTGGTCAAAGACAGCCGGCGAAAGTCAGTTCATGTGGTGTATCTGCTTGGCTTCGGTGCCGTCGGATACGGCGTCCAGTACGTGTTCTTCCCAGGCAAGCTGGCAACCGTCTCCGTCGTGGCGGCCTGGATCTTTGTGGTCATGATCTGGGTTCTGGTGGGGGTGCCAACGTGGTGCGACTACGACGTTGGTGGTCGAGGTTGCACCCGCCAGGTCTACGGCAAGCTCAGAGGTTGCTTCCAACACTCTCGGTTGAAACGAGGCGCCATGTGGGCAGCGATGAAGCGAAAGAACCCCGGTCTGGCGTTCCGGACGACCTGGGGTGACAGCCGTCCTTACCCAGGACACCAGTTGGGTACCGATCCCGGAATGTCAGACAGGGCGGCGCAGCAGGGAGCCTACAACGCGTCGATGTGGTTATTTGCGGCGATCAGCGCGATCGGCACTGTCCTTGCCTTGACTGTAGCGATTCTATGGAAATGACACTAAACCGCCGGCATTGATCTCCCAGCGGCTGACGGCACGGCATGACGAGGCGCTTTGGATTCCTCATGAAACATTGAAGCGGAAATCGACCACGTCGCCATCGGCCATCACGTAGTCCTTGCCCTCCATCCGGACCTTCCCAGCGGCCCGGGCCTGCGCCATCGACCCGGCCGCGACCAGGTCGTCGTAGGACACGATCTCGGCCTTGATGAACCCGCGCTGAAAATCACTGTGGATCACCCCGGCGGCCTCAGGCGCAGTCGCCCCAGCCCGGATGGTCCACGCTCTCGCCTCCTTAGGCCCGGCGGTGAGATAGGTCTGCAGCCCCAGGGTGTGAAACCCGGCGCGAGCCAGCGCGTGCAGTCCCGGTTCGGGCTGCCCGATTGAGTCCAGCAACTCCCGGGCGGACTCCGGGTCCAATTCGAGTAGTTCCGATTCCACCTTGGCGTCCAGAAACACCGCGTCGGCGGGGTAGATCAGCTTGCGCAGCTCGGCTTGGCGCTCCGGGTCGGTGAGCACACCCTCGTCGGCGTTGAAGACATAGAGGAAAGGCTTGAGGGTCAGCAGGCTGAGCTCGGCGAGCGCGTCGGCCTCCAGCTCCACGCGTGCGGCGAATAGGGTACGCCCGGCGTCGAGCACCTCCCTGGCTGCCTGCGCGGCGGCCAGCACACCACGCCGTTCCCGGGGTTGGGTCCGGGCCTCCTTGTCCAGCCGGGGCAGCGCGCGGTCCAGAGTCTGCAG
>JBOHFU010000724.1:0-2305 GCA_050699675.1 Pseudonocardiaceae bacterium | reverse complement strand
TCAAGGAACTGCTGTCGTTCCTGCCGTCGAACAACCTCTCCGAGCCGCCGTTGTTCGACCCACCGGAAGACCTCACCCACGGATCGGTGGCCGACACCCTCACCGACTCCGACCGGGAGCTGGACACCCTGATCCCGGACTCGGCCAAGACGCCCTACGACATCCACGAGGTGATCACCCGCGTCGTCGACGACGGGGAGTTCCTGGAGGTGCACCAACTGTTCGCGGGCAACATCGTCGTCGGCTTCGGCCGGGTGCAGGGCCGCAGCGTCGGCATCGTGGCCAACCAGCCCACCCAGCTGGCGGGCTGCTTGGACATCGACGCCGCCGAGAAGGCCGCCCGGTTCGTGCGGACCTGCGACGCATTCAACGTGCCGGTGCTCACCTTCGTCGACGTGCCCGGCTTCCTTCCCGGCACCGACCAGGAGTGGAACGGCATCATCCGGCGCGGCGCCAAGCTGATCTATGCCTACGCCGAGGCCACCGTGCCCAAGGTCACGGTGATCACCCGCAAGGCCTACGGCGGCGCCTATGACGTGATGGGTTCCAAGCACCTCGGCGCGGACATCAACCTGGCCTGGCCGTCGGCACAGATCGCGGTGATGGGCGCCTCGGGCGCGGCGAACATCCTGTACCGCAAGGAGCTCGCCAAAGCCGCTGCCGACAACGGTGACGAGGTGGAGGTGCTGCGGGCCCGGCGGCAGCAGGAGTACGAGGACGCCCTGCTCAACCCCTACGTCGCAGCCGACCGGGGCTACGTCGACTCGGTGATCCCGCCCTCCTACACCCGTTCCTACGTGGCCCGCGCACTGCGGATGCTCAAAGACAAACGCCAAACCCTGCCCCCCAAGAAGCATGGGAACATTCCCCTGTGAGTGGGAAACAGTGCTATGACACGCAACGCCACTCACGGGTTATCCACAGCGGAGGTGTCCTTGGACGAGGAGGTCGCCGCAGTGATCGCGGTGCTCGCGGGGGTGGCGAGTGCGGACGCTCCCGAACCGCCGGCGCCACGCTCGGCCTGGGCCGACCCATCACACCGGCTGCGCACCCCCCTGCACCCCGGACCCGGAGCCTGGCGCTCCTCGGCGTTACCACACTGACTCCTTCCGTACAGTGCGCCGCTGTGCGCTTGGTTCTCGCGTCGGCATCGCAAGCCCGCCTCGCCGTGCTCCGCGCCGCCGGGGTTGATCCGGTGGTGCGGGTGTCCGGAGTGGACGAGGACACGTTGGCCGCCACGCTGCCCGGCGCGACGCCGGCGCAGCTGGTCACCGCGTTGGCTCGGGCGAAGGCCGGCGCGGTCGCCGCGGACCTCGTCGACGAACACCGCGACGCGGTGGTCGTCGGGTGCGATTCGATGCTGCATGTCGGCGGCGAACTGGTCGGTAAGCCGGGTTGCGCCGACGTCGCGCTGCGGCGCTGGGCAGCGATGGCGGGTGGCACCGGCGAGCTGCTCACCGGGCACGCCGTGGTACGCCTCGACGGGGGCACTGTCACCGCCACCGCCAGCGGCGCCCAGACCACCCTGATCCGCTTCGGCACCCTGTCGGCAGCGGAGATCGAGGCCTACGTCGGCACCGGGGAACCGCTGCAGGTGGCAGGGTCGTTCACCCTGGACGGTCGGGGCGGCTGGTTCATCGACGGGATCGACGGTGACCCGTCCAGCGTCATCGGCATCAGCCTGCCGCTGACCCGGCGGTTGCTCGCCGAAGTCGGAGTGCCTGTGGTCTCGCTGTGGTCATGATCCTGTGGCACGGTCAGGGAAGCACCTCAGACCAGGAGAGGACTCCGGGATGAGCACGCCGACCACACTGCCGCCACGGCTGGCCGAGCTGGCGGAGGAGTTCGAGGACGTCAGCCCAACCGAGCGGCTGCAGCTGCTGCTGGAGCTGTCAACGGAGCTGCCGGAGCTGCCACCGCACCTGGCGCGCGACTCGATGCAGCGGGTGCCCGAATGCCAGTCCCCGCTGTTGCTGGCCGTCGAGGTGGGCGACGACCAGCGGGTGCACCTCTACTTCGACGCACCGCCAGAGGCACCCACAACCCGCGGGCTCGCGGCGATCCTGCACACCGGGCTGGACGGCGAGCCGGTGCCCACCGTGCTGGACACACCGGACGACTTCTACCTGCATCTCGGCCTGGCCGAGGCGGTCAGCCCGCTGCGGCTGCGCGGCGTGGCCGCGATGCTGGCCCGGATCAAGCGCACCGTGCGTGGGCTATCACGCTGAACTCACGTGTTCCACGTGCCACACTGTGGGCATGAAGCGCAACCTCACGATCCAGCTCGACGAAGACCTCATCCGCC
>JBOHFU010000723.1:0-2322 GCA_050699675.1 Pseudonocardiaceae bacterium | reverse complement strand
GCAGCCGCCTCGTCGGCCTCCTCCCGAGCCAGCTCCGCGTGCAGGGTCACCAGGTCGTCGGCGTACAGCCGAAGCCGGGCGTCCCGCAGCTCGGCCTGCACGGCCTGAGCCCGCCGCGCGATCTCGGCCTGCTTGCCCAACGGCTTGAGCTGGCGGCGCAGCTCAGCAGTGAGGTCGGACAGGCGGTTGAGGTTGGCCTGCATCGCGTCCATCTTGCGCAGCGCCTTCTCCTTGCGCTTGCGGTGCTTGAGGACGCCCGCGGCTTCCTCGATGAACGCGCGGCGCTCCTCAGGCTTGGACTGCAGGATGGAGTCGAGCTTGCCCTGCCCGACGATGACATGCATCTCGCGTCCGATGCCGGAGTCACTCAGCAGCTCCTGAACGTCCAGCAACCGGCAGCTGCTGCCGTTGATCTCGTATTCGCTGGCCCCGTCCCGGAACATCCGCCGGGTGATCGACACCTCGGTGTAGTCGATCCGCAGTGCGCCATCGGTGTTGTCGATGGTCAGGGTGACCTCGGCCCGGCCCAGCGGGGGACGGCCGGCGGTACCGGCGAAGATGACGTCCTCCATCTTGCCGCCGCGCAACGCCTTGGCACCCTGCTCGCCCATCACCCAGGACAGCGCGTCCACCACGTTGGACTTGCCCGAGCCGTTGGGACCCACGACGCAGGTGATGCCGGGCTCGAAGCGCAGCGTCGTGGCCGAGGCGAAGGACTTGAAGCCCTTCAGCGTCAGGCTCTTCAAGTGCACGGTGTGCCAGACCCTCCCTGTTTACTCCCCTACTGCCCCGCGCAGGGTACCCATGCCACCGTATCCAGCGGGTTACACCGACGTTCAGCGCTCAACGAAGCCGTTGACGCCGCCCCTGACCTCGTCGAACCGCTCAGTGACCCGCAGCACATACCCTGGCGTGGACTCGGAGCGCAGCGCGGCGAGCAGCCGCTCGCAGGCCTCCCGCGGTCCCTCGGCGACCACCTCGACCCGCCCGTCGGACAGGTTGGCCGCATGCCCAACCAGACCCAGCTCGAGCGCCCGGCACCGAGTCCACCAACGAAACCCCACCCCCTGCACCCGCCCATGCACCCAGGCCGTCATCCGCACCCGCCCCATTCCCCCATCCTCTCGCGCGCCCCGCCCGCACTGCAGTCTGGACGCAGACTGCAGTAATCAGGGCCGAATTAGTGCATTCTGCATCCAGACTGCAGCGAAGGGGACCGCAGTGGTAGAGGTACGGATCGCCATCGACGGGACCGACGCCGATGTCGAGTCTCTCTGAGACTGGCTACGCCAAGAACCCGAGCTACGCGGGCGGATCCGCCGCCGCAGCCTCCCCCCACCACAAGGGGCCATGGGTTCGCTCACCGAGCTGGTCGTGGAGGGCATAGTCACCGGCACCATCGGTACCGTCGCCGGGTTGCTGGGCCAGTCATTGTCGATCTGGCTGACCCGGCCGCGGACCCACAGCGGAGGCCGCACGACGATCACGGTCACCTCGACCAACGGCCAGAGCGTGTCTCTGACCACGGAGAATGCCGCCGACGCCGAACGGCTGCTCCAGACCGCGCTGGACGTGGCTGGCGTGCCACTGGCGCCCACGCAACCGGCTCCCCCGGCGGACGGCCAGAGTGATTGAGCGGCTACCGGATCCCGAACGCTCGTATGCGGTGCTGATCGGGACCAGTTCCTACCAGTCCGGCAAACTCGCCGAGCGCCCGCTGCCCGCCGTACGCAACAACCTCACCGACCTCGCGGCGGTGCTCACCGACCACGAATCCGGGGGTTTCCGGCACGACCACTGCACGGTGTTACTCGACCACGCTGACGGAGATACGGTCATCCGCGCGCTGTTCGACAACGCCAAGCGTGCTACCGACACTCTGTTGGTCTACTTCGCCGGACACGGACTGCCCGGGACACGCAGCAAGGAGCTGTACCTCACCCTTGCCAACACCAATCCGGACGACGCCCTGTGGTGGCGGGGGGCGCTAGCGTACGACGAGATCCGAAGGGTGCTTCTTGACAACTGTCGTGCCGCGAACCGGGTCGTGATCCTCGACTGCTGCTTTAGCGGACGGGCGATCCCGGATACAGCTGGTGCCGACGCTGCGGGCGCATTCGACATCCGCGGGACCTACACTCTTGCCGCTGTTGGCGACAACGAGCTCGCTTACGCCCCGCCCGGTGACGGGCACACCGCATTCACGGGCGAACTGCTCACGGTGCTACGCGACGGCGTGCCACAGGGTCCCAAGCTGCTGACCCTCAACACCGTCTATCTGGCGCTGGACGCGGCGCTGGCTTCCCGGGACCTGCATCGCCC
>JBOHFU010000722.1:0-2325 GCA_050699675.1 Pseudonocardiaceae bacterium | reverse complement strand
CGCGCCGGGTGAGACCGTCTCTGCGGTGACCGTGGTGCGGCCGTCCGAGCCGGTGGGCGGTTCGGGGTCCCAGCCACGCTGCTGCAGTGCACCATCGCTGTTCGGGTCGCGGTCCAGGCGAGCGAGCGCCGCGAGGCGAGCCATCTCCCGACGCCGCCAGCGCCGGCGATCCCGTCGGGTCGGGTGGGACGGCCAGAGCTCCTCGATCGCGCTGTTGAACTCGGCGCCGATCACGATGGCCATCGCGATGAAGAACGAGAACAGCAGGTAAGCGATCGGGGTGGCGAGCGCCCCATAGGTGTACCCGGTGACGGACACCGACGCGATGTAGACTCGCAGCCCGGTGCTGGTGACCAGGAATACCGCCATCGCCAGCAGGGCGCCCGGCAGCCCGCGGTGCCACGGCAGCTTGTTGGGCAACACCACCTTGTACAGGGTGGCCAGGCCGAGCATCAGCAGGATGCCGAGCCCGGGGTAGTAGAAGATGCCGACCAGTTGGGCCACCGTTGGTCGCACGGACCCGGGGAACAGCGCGGGGATCAGGTCCGGGCCCAACGCCGTCAATGGCAGCACCAGCACTGACCCGATCAGCGCGACCATGTAGAGCAGCAGAGCGAAGATCCGCTGCCACACCGGGTGACGCACCGTGTACTGCCGGTAAGCAGCGGTGATCGAGTCCACCAGGGATGCCAGTGCCGAAGAGCCGGCCCACAGGGAGAGCACGAACCCGACCGAGACGATGCTGGTCCGTCCTTGGGTGAGGATGTCGGCGACCGTCGGCCGGATGATCTGATTGACCACGTCGGCGCTGAACACGGTGGCGGCCAACCGCACGATCTCCCGCTGCGCTGCGTCGACCGTGGACGGACCGAACCAGCTCGTCACGAATCCGAGGCTGCCCAGCAACCCCAGCAGCAGCGGCGGCAGCGACAGGGTCATCCAGAACGCCGTCTGGGCCGACGTTGAGACGAAGCTGTCGTCCCAGGCCTTGACGGCGGTCCGGGCGATCAGGCGCAGCGGACCGCGCCGGGTCCGCCGGTCGGTGTCGGGACCGGCAGTGGAGTCGGCGGGGGAGTTGGCGGGGACATCCATGTCGCCTCCAGAATGGTCCATTCGCTGGATTGCGCGCAGCGTGACCCACCGACCGGGTAGCGTGCGCGAGCCCCGTGAGTGGCGATCGGTGCCAGGACACCGATCGCCACTCACGGGTCACGACCGAAGGGAGTGCCTCGCCCGCCGTGTCCCGCCCCGCCGTGTCCCGCCCCGCCGAGACCGCCGCCGTTACCGCCTCCTCCCGCCGGCCGCTGCGCACCTGGCAGCGCCGAGCGCTGGCCCGCTACCTGGCTACTTCGCCACAGGATTTCCTCGCGGTCGCCACACCGGGAGCCGGCAAGACGACCTTCGCATTGCGGGTAGCAGCGGAGCTGCTGGCCGATCGGACGGTGCACGCGATGACCGTGGTCACCCCGACCGAGCACCTCAAGCATCAGTGGGCGGCGGCGGCCGCCGAGCTGGGCCTGGCGCTGGACCCGGAGTTCCGTAACACAGTGGGGGCCACCTCACGCGACTACCACGGCATCGCGGTCACCTACGCCCAGGTCGCCGCACACCCGACCCTGCACCGGGTGCGCACCGAGGGACGTCGCACGCTGGTGGTGCTCGATGAGATCCACCACGCTGGGGACGCCAAGAGCTGGGGCGACGGGGTACGGGAGGCGTTCACCCCCGCGGTGCGCCGGCTGGCGCTGACCGGCACGCCGTTTCGCAGCGACGACACGCCGATCCCGTTCATCAACTACGAACCGGATGGCGACGGGGCGTTGCGGTCCGCCGCCGACCACTCCTATAGCTACCCCGAGGCACTGGCCGACGGGGTGGTGCGACCGGTGGTCTTCCTCGCCTACTCGGGCGAGGCCCGCTGGCGGACCAGCGCGGGGGAAGAGTACTCGGCGCGGCTGGGGGAGCCGCTCACCGCCGAGCACACCGCCCGGGCCTGGCGCACCGCGTTGGATCCGGCGGGCGAGTGGGTCCCCGCGGTGCTCACTGCCGCGAACACCCGGCTGACCCAGCTACGCGCTGGCGCACTGCCCGATGCGGCCGGCTTGGTGATCGCCACCGATCACACCTCCGCCAGGGCCTACGCGGGGATCCTGCGGGAGATCACCGGGCGGGAGCCGGTGCTGGTGCTGTCCGACGATCCGTCGGCCTCCGGACGGATCGCCGCGTTCGACGACTCCGACGAGCGCTGGCTGGTCGCGGTGCGGATGGTGTCCGAAGGCGTCGACGTGCCCCGGCTGGCGGTCGGGGTGTACGCCACCTCAGCGG
>JBOHFU010000721.1:0-2326 GCA_050699675.1 Pseudonocardiaceae bacterium | reverse complement strand
GCACCTGCGATCTTCACCCTACCGAGGGAGTCGCTACTGTACGTCCAGCCAACCGCACCGAGGGGATGCCATGAGTGACGAGCACGCCGACAAGATCAGTGGGCGCGCAGGCGATACTCCCGCTATCAACCCCGCCGCTATCGACCCCGCCGCTATCGACCCCGCGCTGTTTCAGCGCGAGGACGTGCGCCAGATCCTGGCCGCGTTGGATGTCGGTGGCCTGTACCGGGTCTTGGGGGATGATGCCGGTATCCGCCAGCGGCAGATTGCGGCGTGCACCGGCCAGACCCAGTCGGAGGTAAGCGACATTGTCGCGGGCCGCCGCCGGGTGGAAAGCCACCAGGTGCTGGTGCGCATTGCGGACGGTTTCGACATCCCCCGGGAGTTGATGGGCCTGTCCTGGTGGGGTCCCGATGGCACCTACTGTGGTGAGGTCACGGTCCCCGAGGCACCGACGAGGGAGGGCGAGGACGTGCGGCGTCGCACTCTCATCGCCACCACCACGATGGCGGCCTTTGGCCAGGCGGTGCAGGGGCTGGGGGAGCTGACCGAGCTGGCTCTGCCGACCGGTCAGCCGCTGCCGTCACGGCTGGGCATGTCACACGTGCACACCGTCGAGGCGGTCACCGAGCGGTTGCGCGGGGTGGCCCGCCAGTTCGGTGGGCAGGCCGAGCTGTTCGGTGCCGCGGTACAGCGCTTCACGCGGTGGAGGGGGGTTCCCGCCTCCGATGTGGTCAAGGCGCGGCTGGCAGTCGCGCTGGCGGAGCTGCACACCGAGGCGGGCTGGTGCTGCTACGACTCCGGGGTGGACGGGATGGGGTATTTCACCCGCGGCCTGCGACTGGCTGATGAGTTCGGGGACGCCTTCGGGATCGCCAACGCAGCCTGGCACGCCGGGTTGACGGTGGTGCGCAGCGGGCATCCCAACGATGCGCTCAAGTGCTTCCAGCTCGGACAGCTCGTGCTCGCGGGGTTCCAGCCCGGCAAGGCGAGGCCGGCGATCCTGCGCGCCGACGACCTCCGGGTGCCGGTCCTCGCGGGGCGGCTGAACCGCAACTCCGCGACCGCGTATGCCCTGATGGATCACCCCGAGCACGCTAAGCGTTCCCTCGCCGAGGCGCAGGACGGGTGGGCGCCCCGGGATGCATTCGCGCATGCGGGCATGGCGCTTGCGATTGCGGGGATTGAGCTAGACCTGCGCCGGTTCGACACCGCTGAACCATTCGCCGCGAGCGCGGTGCGCACCTATGGTGATACTCACCGCCGGGGTCGGATACAGGCTGAGCTCGCTCTCGCCGAGGTGCACGTGCGGGCCGGGGAGCCCCGCGGGCTGGTGCTGGCCCGGCAGGCCATTGACGCGGTGAGCACCTTGCAGTCTGTGGCCGTGCGACGGGAACGGCTCGTGCCGCTGGTCGCTGCGTTGGAGGCCCGGCCCGGCAGCGACGCCAAGGAGGTCGCCCGGAAGGCCCGTCAGGTCGCCGCGACACGGGTGTAGCACCCGATTGGCCTGAGCCGGGGAGCTGTGGCTGCCGCTGAGTCGGCTGGCACTATCACCAGCATGCGGGTCCTCGGCATTGACGCATGCACCATCGGATGGGTCAGCGTCGAGCTGCACTGCGGCACGTTCGCCGCCGCGCACCTCGCGGACCGCCTGACCACCCTGCTGTCCGCCGTCGACAATATCCAGCAGGTCCATGCAGTGGGCATCGACATGCCACTGGGGCTGGTCGAGGCCGGCTGGCGCCAGGCGGACCTCGCCGCGCAAGCCTTCGTGGGCGCACGCCGCAGCAGCGTGTTCCGGGTACCGCCGCGAGCGGTCTGGAAGGACGACATCTGGTACGAGGATTCCTGGGAGCAGGCCAACCAGCGGTGCCGGCAGCTCACCTCGCACGGGCTGTCCCGCCAGACGTGGGGACTACGCGACAAGCTCCGCGAAGCGAACCAGTGTCTTGCCACCGGCCAGTACCCGCTGCACGAGGTTCACCCCGAGGTGTCCTTCGCCGCTATGAACGGCCGGCCACTGCCCCACCGCAAGATCAGTTGGACTGGACAAGTAGCTCGCCGGGCACTGCTTGCCGGACACGGCATCCACCTGCCCGACCAGCTCGGTGACGCCGGCAACGCCGGCGCCGACGACGTCCTCGACGCAGCCGCCGCAGCGTGGAGCGCGCACCGCATCGCCACCGGCCACGCCAGCCGGCTGCCCACCGGAGCGTCACCCGGCCAGGAGCACATCAGCATTCAATACTGAACAGCACCCGCCACCCCAGCCGTCTCCCCGGGCGCTGCCAGGGAAGTGGTGTGGCAGCGTGCAGACGTGCCGCAC
>JBOHFU010000720.1:0-2330 GCA_050699675.1 Pseudonocardiaceae bacterium | reverse complement strand
ACCATCAATCACACCACGAGCCACGCCCGGCGTGCCGCGAACAACCCGCCGCCCCCCGCCCCACACGCGCCGCACTCCACACAACAGGACGGAACCAGCCACCCCACGGGATCACCGAATACTTACATCTCTAGAAATGTTCTAGCGGTCTGGTTGTTGCCGGCTTACGCTCCCGATGCACCCCCCGCTTCGGCGGCCTAGTTTCGGGAGTTCCGGTGGCTACCTTCGTTCCGCTGTTGACGAGAGAGCAAATTGAGCGACTGCCGGGATCGTGCGCGTGAGGTTGTGGAGTACCGCAAGAGCGGCTTGAGCCTCAACCATGTGCAGGGTTGTCCGCTGGGGTGTGCGTATTGCATCCGGCACACGTACGGGCTATGGGATCAGGACCAGCCGCGCGGCCGCCGTTGAACGTCAGGTAGTCCGAGTGGTGGGGGTGCTGGTTCGTCTGCATCAGAGCCACCAGGTGGACGAACAGGGGCGGTGCTCGATCTGCTGGCCGGTTCCTCGAACGTGGTGGCGTCCCTGGCCGCGACGCTCGGCATGCACGGTTCATACCGCGTTAAGCTTCTACCTGCGCCAGCCGGACCGGTTCGTACTCGCCGCTATCACCGGCGACGTGGCCAGCGTTCGGGGTGCGTCGTGAACGCCACCTGCTGGTGATGCAACCGGTCGTGTGAGCTCGGTCAGCAGAAGACGTCGCCGCGACCGCCTCGAAGCCCACCCCCAGCGCCGTCGCCACTTGGGTGATCGGCAGGCGAGGTTGCTGGTCGGTCGGCCGTTGAGGGTCGGCCCGACGGCCGCGTCCGCGCCCGCGGTGGAAGCCGCGGTGGCCGGGCTGGTCGGCCGCCGCGCCGTCGTCCTGGTCTCGCAAGACACCGAACAGATGCAACGGCTGTGCGACCGTGTCATCGACCTCGACCGGGAGCCGGACAGCGTGATACCCCAGGGTGACGGCGAGGCAGCGGACTCAGGGCACTCAATAACCGAGACCAAAGGGCCGCTCCCAGATCAGGACCGTGCCATCATGACCGGCACAGAGCAGGAACCGGCCGTACGCGGGGACCATTCTCAGACAGCCAGAATGTCCGACCGATGTGGTCTCGTTGGGATGTGCCACTCAAGGTGGGAGAGATGATCAAGCTGCTCGAATCGGACGGCTGGTACCTCGTTCGCGTCCGTGGCAGCCACCGTCACTATCGCCACCCGGGCAAGCCAGGTACAGCGACAGTGGCTGGCAAGCCCAGTGACACGTTGCCACCTGGGACTGAACGGAGCATTCTGAGGCAAGCAGGTATCCAGCGGAGGTCACAGTGAACGGGTACGTCGTCGTGATCGAGCGTGCGGAGGACGGCACGTATGGCGCGTGGAGTCCGGATCTGCTCGGCTGCGTTGCCACGGCACAGAACTATGACTCGTGCGTAGCTCTCATGCGTGAAGCCATATCAGGTCACCTGGAGATCATGCGGGAACATGGGGATCCGATCCCGGAGCCGCGGGCGGTGGGGGCACTCACCATCAGCGCAGCTTGACGCTGTTACGCCCCTCCCCCGTCGGTTGACCGGTGATGGCAGCGATTCGGTCTTAATCTTCGTCGTAGTCGCCGCGCTGGCCGGCGCGGAGCTCACCGACCTGCCCGGTGAGCCCTTGCTGCAGCGGTAGCCGCGACCGCCTCAAGGCCCATCCCCAGCGCCGTCGCCACCTGGGCGACGCAGATCAGGGCACCGACCGGCGGGCCGTGGGCGAGGCCGCGGCGCAGCAGGCCGGTGTAGAAGCGCGGCGCCTCGAGGCGCAGCAACGTCCCGCGGTCGGAGCGGAACCGGTAGGCACCCCGGCCGTAGCGCAGCTGCTGGCGCCAGAACCCGGCCGGCGAGAGCTCCTGGTGATGGTGGACCAAAGCCAACGGCTCGAACACCAGCGTGTGGCTTGCGTCGGCCAGCCGCGCGCACCAGTCGCGGTCCTCGCCGGCCGCCAGCGGGTAGCGCTCGTCGAAGGGAATGGCCCGGCACACCTCGGTCCGGCAGGCGAGGTTGCTGGTCGGGGCGAATCGCATCCGGCTGGTCGCCGGGTCGATCGTCGCCTCTGCCAGGTGCGTCGCGATCGCCTGGGAGGCAGCGGCCAGGACACTGCCCGGGCGGCCGTTGCGGGTCGGTCCGGCGGCCGCGGCGGCGGCTGGTGAGCCCGCGGTGATCCGGCGGGCGAGTGCTTGGGTCCATCCGGGGACGGGCTCGCAGTCGTCGTCGGTGAAACAGATCACCGGCGCCCAGGCGGCACGCACCCCGGCGTTACGGGCCGCCGCCGGCCCGCGACCCGCACCCCGCACCAGCCGGGCG
>JBOHFU010000719.1:0-2331 GCA_050699675.1 Pseudonocardiaceae bacterium | reverse complement strand
TTGGTGGGAGCCGGCGAGGTGAGCGGTGACACACTCTCAGTCAGGCGCGTGGATCTCAAGACCTTCTTGGTACTCGGTCCGAGCGCAACCCGATTGGCGTAAGCCAACGTGGCGAAGCGCCGGTCTCGCCGTGGCGCGACACCCACCGGGTCGGCGTCCGCTACGAGGCACCCCCGTCAACGCCCGCTCGGCGGCGGCTGACAACCTGGAACCAGCCAGGACCGTCCCAGAGTAACGCTGGCGGCACTGACAGCGACACACAGCGAGAGTCCGACCGTATCGGGCTGCTGCTGCCTCGGGCCGCGCTCCTCGGCCCGTGGTGTCGGCGTGTCGCGTCCGGAGTGTCGAGGAGGAAATAGCCAGCGTGCAGTCACGCACCGGATACGGTCGGTTGCAGCGAGGTCATCCCCCGATCGGCTGCTTCGGCGGGACGGGAATCGCTGGTATGAAACTGCGGCCGGGCTCGCAGGTTGTAGGGTGGCTCGATCTCCGGGAGGTAATGACATGGGCATGGCAGCAATCCTGGCGGACTTACCGGACATGTGGCGCAGCGCGCTGAACGCACATGTGCCTGACCCGCAGGGTCGCTGCTGGGCGTGCCGCGACGAGAACGGTGTCGCTGCGTCCTGGCCATGCCTGACTCGGGAGGTTGCCGAGGAAGCCAAGTACCTCTACGAGGGCGGACTTCCGGGCACCTTCAGTGGTCGTCACGCTCGATGGTGAACCAGTCGCGCTACAGGAATGCAGCGCCCGAAAGTCTTGATGTCCCAAAAGTCTTGACGTCGCAGTTTTACGACGCCACGCGCACGCAGGGAACCGCTGCGCGACCAGCCTTTCCCGGGGGGCGGGGGAAGCAAGTGGCCAGCGGTTCCCTGCAACGACGGTGAGGGTGTCAGCAGGGGGTTCTGGAAACACCGTCGCTTCGGGTTAATGTATGGGTAACC
The DNA here is from genome assembly GCA_050699675.1 of Pseudonocardiaceae bacterium. GTDB lineage: Bacteria > Actinomycetota > Actinomycetes > Mycobacteriales > Pseudonocardiaceae. Next base: position 1,387 of record JBOHFU010000719.1, on the reverse strand, counting down.
CAGCAGTCGCGGCCATCGGCCGTTCGGGCTATTTGGTTGTGCGAATTGATCACGATTGGGTGGCGGTAGGAACCGTTTGGCCCCGCGGAGGGCGTCCCCCCGGATCGTGGTTCGCGGCGCCTGGCAGGCTGCGGGTATGAGCTTGGGCACCCTGATCCTGTTACGCCACGGCGAGAGTGAGTGGAATGCCAAGAACGTGTTCACCGGCTGGGTGGACGTGCCGTTGTCGATGCGTGGCGAGCGTGAGGCGGTGCGGGCCGGCGAGCTGATGAGACAGGCGCGGCTGCTGCCTGATGTGCTGCACACATCGCTGCTGCGCCGCGCGATCAGCACCGCCTACCTCGCGCTCGAGGTCGCTGACCGGCACTGGATTCCGGTGCGCCGCGACTGGCGGCTCAACGAGCGGCATTACGGCGCGCTGCAGGGCAAGAACAAGGCTCAGATCCGTGCGGAGTACGGCGACGAGCAGTTCGCGTTGTGGCGCCGCTCCTACGCCACCCGGCCACCACCGATCGAGTCAGGCAGCGAGTTCAGCCAGGACGGCGACCCCCGGTACGCCAGCGTTGACGTCCCCAGGACCGAGTGTCTGGCTGACGTCGTGATCCGGATGCTGCCGTACTGGGAGTCGTGCATCGTGCCCGACCTGCGGGCCGGGCGCAGCGTTCTGGTGGCCGCGCACGGCAACTCGCTGCGCGCCCTGGTCAAGTACCTGGACGGAATCGGCGAGCAGTCCATCGCCGGGCTCAACATCCCGACCGGCATCCCGTTGCGCTACGACTTCGACGATCGGCTGCGGCCGGTCGCTCGCGGTGGGACCTACCTCGATCCCGACGCGGCGGTCGCCGCGATCGCCGCGGTGGCCACCCAGGGCAGCCGAACCTCCCCAGCCGAAGTCTCCCCCGCCGGAACCCCCAGAGTGCAGGGGATGAACCGGCGATGAACGACGGACGAAGATTCGCCAGGCATGACGTCGATTCGGTCACTCGCGGCGCGCCAGGTCTAGGAGATGCACCGGGTCGGGTGTCTACGATTGCCGCGTGACACTCGCAGTCGTCGTGCTCACCGCGATCGGGCTGCTGATGGCCGGGCTGACCGTCGGGTTCCTGATCGCTCGCCGCGCCGCAACAGCGGCACCGCAGCGGTCTCCAGACGGTGCGACTGCCGCTGACCTTGTCCAGCGGGTTGTGCTCTCCTCGCACAACGGCGTGGTGCTGCTGAACAGTCTCGGCGACGTAGTGCTGGCCAACGCTGCCGCCGTCAAACTGGGTCTGGTCCGTGGGTCGCGTCCGGACGAGCGCGCGGGCAAGGCCGCCGAGCAGGTGCGCGCCACCGGAGAGGTGGTTCGGGTCGATCTCTCCCCAGCGGACCGGGAAGCCCGATCCGGGCG
>JBOHFU010000718.1:0-2334 GCA_050699675.1 Pseudonocardiaceae bacterium | reverse complement strand
GATCCGGACCTGCCCGGCACTCGGGTTGTGCACGCCGGCGATGAGCTTGGCGAGGGTGGTCTTGCCGGCACCGCTGGCGCCGACCAGGGCGACCCGCTCCCCGGGCCGCAGGGTGAGATCGACGCCGATGAGGACGTCGTGGCCGGGGGTGTAGGCGTGCCCGACGGCGTCCACGGTGATCGACGAGTCGGCCGGCTCACCGGTCTCGCCGTCCGGGCCGGGCCGGGGGAGCTGGGTGACCCCGACGAGCCGGGCCAGGCCGGCGGTGGCCTCCTGGGCTTCGTCGACGAGCCCGAGTAGCGTGTTGATCGGGTCGAAGAGCCGGATGAAATACAGCGCGGCGGCGGTCGCGGCGCCGATGGTGATCGCGTCGGCCCGGACCAGCATGAAACCGACGAGCAGCACCGAGGAGGTGCCGATCAGCTCGGCGACGTTGAGCCGGCCGAAGAACCGGGTCTGCTCGGCGATGGTGTGCAGCGAAATTGCGATGGCGGCGCGGGATCGCTGCGCGATGCGTTCGGTGTGCGCGCGGGCCAGCCGGAACGCCCGCACCGTGGCTGCTCCCTCGATGGAGCCGAGCAACTGCTGGGCGCGGGCCCCTTCGGCGCTGCGCTCGGCGGCGTACATCGGCCCGGCCCGGCGCAGGTACCAGCGCAGCGCGAAGGCCTGCACCGGGGCGGCGGCGAGGCCGGCGAGGGCGAGCCGCCAGTCCAGGACGGCCAGGCCGACCAGCGTCAGCCCGACCATCAGGGCGGACCGGGCCAGCGCCGGCAGAGCCTCACCGAACAGCTCCGATACCGCAGCGACGTCGCCACTGACCCGGGAGACCAGGTCGCCGGTGCCGGCCCGCTCGATGGCGTCGGGCGGCACCGCCAGTGCCCGGTCGACCACGTTCTCGCGCAGGGTGGCCAGGATCGGCTCGCCGCTGTTCGCCACCAGGGTCCGGCCGATCGCATCGAGTACCCCGGCGGCGATCGCGACCCCGACGAGCCCCAGGACGGGCCCGGTGATCGCGCCAGCCGGGGCACCGTCGACGACCAGGTCGACGATCATGCCGAGCAGCGGCGGCGCGATCAGGACCGTCGCGGTGCCGGCCACCAGCACCAGTGCGGCGAGCGCGATGCGGAGCCGGTACGGGCGGGCGAGCTCGGCCAGCGCGCGGCGGACCTGTGCCGGGGACGCGACCGGCAGCAGCTCCGTCATATTGCCGCCTCCGCGCGGGGAAGTACGTCGGCGGTCATGCCAGCACCGCCTCGCGGTAGGCCGGAGAGGACCCGACCAGCCCGGCGTGGGTGCCCTGCCCGGCGATCGTCCCGTCGAGCAGCATGACGACGCGGCCAGCGGCGGCGAGCAGAGCCGGGCTGGTGGTGACCAGCACCGTGGTCCGGCCGGCACGAACCGCCCGCAGGCGGCTGGCGATGCGGGTCTCGGTGACGGTGTCCACCGCGGTCGTCGGGTCGTGCAGGACGAGCACGGCCGGGTCGGCGGCGAGTGCGCGAGCCAGCGCGACCCGCTGGCGCTGCCCGCCGGACAGTGACCGGGCCCGCTCGGTGAGCACAGCGCCGTCGAGCAGGCTGTCGGCGACCTCGTCGGCGGTCGATGCCGCCATCGCGAGGGTGACCTGCTCGGGGCTGGCCGCGGTGGTCGCAACATTGGCGATCAGGGTGTCCTCGAACAGATCGGTGTCGTGCGCGGCGACGAGCAGAGCCGTTCGAGCTGCGTCGAGGTCGAGGTCGCGCAGCGCCATCCCGTCGAGCTCAATCGTCCCGGCCTCGGGATCCGCCTCGCGCGCCAGGCAGTCGAGCAGGGCGATGGCGACCGCGGGCTGGGGGGCCACCACCCCCACCAGCTCGCCAGGCGCGATCTCCAGGTCGACATCGCGCAGCGCGCCGTGCGACAGACCCGAGAGCCGCAGGGCACCCGCGGCCCGGTTCGGCAGCTGGGCGGGGCCGCCGGTCACCGCGGGGGGCGCGGCGAGCAACGTGGCCACCCGCCCGGCCGATGCCCGGCACTGGGCGAACGATGCCACGGCGATGGCGATCACGTTCAGCGGACCGATCAGGTACTGGGTCAGCCCGACCGCGGCGACCAGTTCGCCGATGCTGATCTGTCCCTGGGCCGCGAGCCGGCCTCCCACGAGTGCGACCAGCGCCAGGAACGCGCTGGTCACCGCCAGCGTCGCGCCCGAATGCACAGCGAGCAGCTTGGTCGCGCGAAGCCGCGCGGCCAGCGATGCGCGGCTCGCTTCCCGGTACCGTGCTGTCGCGGCCTGCTCCGCCCGCAGCCCCTTGATTACCCGCAGCCCGCCGATCAGGTCGCTGGCCACCGCCGTCG
>JBOHFU010000717.1:0-2339 GCA_050699675.1 Pseudonocardiaceae bacterium | reverse complement strand
CGTCCTCGCCGAGCGGACCTACGCGGTGTGGCCGGATCTCGAAAAACTGATGCGCGAGCACGGTGTGCCGCAGTTCACCGTGGAGTCGCACCGGCCGGTCGGCGCTTTCGACCTGCTCGGGGTCTCCTTCGCCACCGAACTCGGCTACACCAACATGCTCACCGCGCTGGACCTCGCCGGGATCCCGCTACACGCAAAAGAGCGCACCGAGGACCATCCCGTCGTCATCGCCGGGGGTCACGCCGCGTTCAACCCAGAGCCGATCGCCGACTTCATCGATGCCGCGGTGCTGGGGGACGGCGAGGAGGCGGTCCTCGAGATCACCGCGATCGTGCGGGGCTGGAAGGCGCAAGGTCGCCCAGGAGGCCGCCAGGAACTGCTGGGTCGGCTGGCCGAGACCGAAGGGGTCTACCTGCCGGGCTGCTATGACGTCAGCTACCTGCCCGATGGCCGGATCGAGCGGGTCGCCAGTACCGGACGGGCCCCACAACGAGTAGCCAAACGCACCACGATGGACCTCGACGAGTGGCCCTATCCCAAGCAGCCGCTGGTGCCGATCGCAGAGAGCGTGCACGAGCGGATGAGTGTGGAGATCTTTCGCGGCTGCACTCGCGGCTGCCGGTTCTGCCAGGCCGGGATGATCACCCGCCCGGTGCGGGAACGGTCCATCGAAGGTGTCACAGAGATGGTCCAGCGCGGCGTGGCGGCCAGTGGGTTCAGTGAGGTCGGGCTGCTGTCGCTGTCCAGCGCGGACCACTCCGAGATCGGTGAGATCACCAAGGGCTTGGCCGACCGCTACGAGGGCACTGGAACCAGCCTGAGCCTGCCGTCGACCCGGGTGGATGCGTTCAACATCGACCTCGCCAACGAGATCTCCCGCAACGGCCGCCGCTCCGGCTTGACGTTCGCACCTGAGGGCGGCTCCGAGCGGATCCGCCGGGTGATCAACAAGATGGTGTCTGAAGAAGACCTCATCCGCACCGTGTCCACCGCGTTCGGTGCGGGCTGGCGGCAGGTGAAGCTGTACTTCATGTGCGGCTTGCCCACTGAAACCGACGACGACGTGGTGCAGATCGCCCAGATGGCACACAACGTGATCAGGGCCGGCCGGGAAGCCAGCGGCAGTAAGGACATCCGGTGCACGATCTCGATCGGCGCTTTCGTACCCAAGCCGCATACCCCCTTCCAGTGGGTCGCCCAGGAGCATCCCGACGTCGTCGACAACCGGCTCAGGAAACTCCGCACGGAGATCAATAGTGATCGCAAGATTGGCCGCAATGTCGGCATGCGTTATCACGACGGCAAGCCCGCGCTGATCGAGGGCTTACTCTCCCGTGGGGATCGGCGGGTCGGCCGGGTGATCGAACGGGTCTGGCGCGACGGCGGCCGGTTCGACGGCTGGAGTGAGCACTTCCGCTACGACCGGTGGGTCGCCGCCTGCGCTGAAGAGCTCACCCCGCTGGGCGTGTCACTGGAGTGGTTCACCACCCGCGAACGCGGAGGTGACGAGGTGCTGCCCTGGGACCACCTGGACTCCGGTCTGGACAAGGAGTGGCTCTGGGACGACTGGCAGGACGCGCTGGCCGGACGAGAGCAGGACGACTGCCGGTGGACCCCATGCTTCGATTGCGGAGTCTGCCCGTCGATGGGCACCGACATCCAGGTCGGACCCAGCGGCCAGCAGCTGCTACCCATCATTCCCGTTGGCCGGGGAGTCTCGGTCGGCCACTGAGCCCGGCTGTGCGGTCACTGCCCTCAGCGCGTTTACCAGGCCATGACCATAGAACCCGTTGTCGGTGCCGCCCGCGCACGCGGCGCCCGAGTCGTCATACCCAGGTATGACATACCTGGGTTCATCATACGCTGGGCACGGTAGCGGGTCGGCCTGCTGGCGCAGCAGGGTGGCCAACTCCTCGGGACGGGCCTCGGGTCGGGAGGAGGCGAGCAGCGCCGCCACCCCGGAGGCATGCGGCGCTGCCATGGACGTGCCGCACGCGTAGTCGTACCCGCCGGGGATGGTGGACAGCACGCACGGGCTGGGGGACACCCTCGGCTGCTGCGCCAAGTCTCCGCCTGGGGCGGTCACCGCGACCACGCCGAGCCCGTAGGAGCTGTAGTCCGATTTGACCCGTTGCGTGCCGACGGCGGTCACCGCGACCACGCCGGGCAGCTCGGCGGGCAGCACGTCGCAGTGATTGTCCACCGGGCGTGACTGCGGGTCAGGTGCGTTGTTCGGGCTGCGCACGTCTTGCCGGGGATCAGCCAGGTCCATCCGCTCATTGCCGGCGGCGGCGACGCTGAGCACCCCATGGGCCGTTGCGTACTGAACCGCACGCCGG
>JBOHFU010000716.1:0-2346 GCA_050699675.1 Pseudonocardiaceae bacterium | reverse complement strand
GGAGGCGGACGCGGTTGCGGTCGCGGGTCAGGCGTTGGTGTTGGGTGTGGTCGCTGAGTTTGATGAACTCCGTGAGCTCGGTGGGTAGCTCGCCGGGGCGGGTGTCGAGCCAGGGGCGGGCCTGTTCGAGGGCGCTGCCGCGCAGCAGCAGTTCAGGGTCGTGGCCGTCTTGTCCGCTGGTGCTGGTTGTCCATTGGGTGTAGTCGGCTTCCAGGTCGGCACGCCACACCAGGAATTCGTGGTCGTCGGCCAGCCATTGGCCGAGTAGTCCCCACTCGCGGATGAGGGCTTCGTGGACCAGCTCGACGACTGGCTCACCGCTGGTGGGGTCGCGGCTGGTGACCAGTAGCCGCCGGTCAGCCAACGCGGCGACCACCGCCTCCACCTCGCTGCCTTCCGTTTCTGCGGTGTCGGCGTGGAGTTGGTCGAGGGTGCGTCGTTGCCGGGTCGGGGGGATGTGGGCGGCCTCGTCGCCTGGTCTGACCAGTGAGGTGACGATCCGGCGCACGAGAGGTTGCTGGGTCGTGGGCAGTGTCTGGTAGGCCTGGTCGCACCAGCGGGCCAGGCCGCCGACCACCCCGTCGATCTGGTCGTAGGCGTGGTGGGTCAGCCGGCCGTCGGCGCGGCGGTGCCACAGCTCCGTCAAGGCGAACTCCAGCAACGGCAGTACGGTGATGGCCGCGCTGCTGCCCGGTGAGTGCGGTGGTGGCGCGGCCAGCACCGCGTCGCTGGCGATGCGTTCGGCCAGGCTGGGTTCCAGGGTGAGACCGACGGTGGTGGCGGGGTGGTCGATGATGGCGTGCAGCTCCTCGGCGTCTAACACCGCGGGAACGTTGACCGTCGCTTGCTCGACCAGTCGCATCAGTCCCGGAGCGGCGGCGGCCAGGCGGCCGTAGAAATCGTCGCGTAGCCCCACGATCACGGTGACGGCCGGCTCCTGCTCGGCGACCACGGTCAGCTGCTCGAACAGCGCCGTTCTGAGATCCGGTGGGGTGGCGACGAGCAGCTCTTCGAACTGATCAACCACCACCACCAGCCGTTCATGCTCCGGGTGGTCATCCAGCCAGCGGCGCGGCGCGGCGCCCAGCCCGTCGGTGGTCCCGGCCAGGCCGGCCTGCTCCAGCTGAGCGAACGGATCAGCTCCCGGGCGGATACTGCACCACCCCCAGCGGTCGCTGCCCGGCAGCGCGCCCCCAGCCAGAGCCGGCAGCACACCGGCGTGGATCAACGACGACTTACCCGCCCCCGACGGCCCCAGCAACGCCAGAAACCGGCGGTCCCGACCCAGACTGGCCAGCACGACGCGCACCGCCCGATCCCGGCCCTGAAACCAGGCAGCGTCCGCAGCAGTGAACGGTTCCAACCCCCGGTACGGACAAACCTCCGAGACGGTCAGCTCCGCGCACACGTCGCGCAGCGTCTCGGTGGGCGTGACATAGGCCGTCGCCTGGCCGCGGTCCAGCCGATCGGGTCGGGCCACCGAACTCACCATGCCAATCACCAACCCGGTGCGCTCATCCAACACCGGACCACCACTGAAACCCTCAGTCACCTCCGTGCACTCGGTCAGCTGCAACAGCGGCGTACCACCGTCGCCCACGATCTGATCCCCAGCCACCCCATAGCCGTAATGACCGGGCGCATTCACCGGAAAACCAAACGCCTTCACCCGGTGACCGCGAACCCCCGGTGAACCACCCAGCACCAGCGGCTGGGCCTGCGCGGGAAGTGGCTCGTCGAGACGCAGAAACGCGACATCGACACCCTCGGGATCACGCCACCACCGCGGATCAACCCGCACACTCCGCACCGCAGCATCCAGGTGAGCAAACACCACAGTGACCGGGCCATCCGGCAGCCCGTCGTGACCGGCCAGCACGTGAGCACACGTAACCAGCAACCGCCGGCCCACCACAAACCCAGTCCCCGCAGGGTGACCGTCAGTGTCAAGGACCTGCACGACGCCGCGAGTCAGGTCGACCGGCCAGCCGGTCGGCGGCTCACCCAACCGGGTCATCGGCTCCATCCCAGCGCAACGTGACCTTCAGATGACACCCACTCGCAGCTTTGGTGATCACCGCCCCCGCCTCAGCGGTCAACATCACCCCGAACTCCACAGTGATCTCCTGCGGCCGCGCCGGACGCAGCTTCGCCAGAACAGACTGCGCCACCGGAGCCACCGACTCCAACGCAGCCTCCAAACTCTGCGCCGCCTCACCCACGATCTGACCAGCCCGCCCCGCCTTCACCACACCACCCGGAGCATGATCCATCTCAACCACGACCACACCACCGTCATCCAGCGGCACCGCGACCAGCTCCCCCATCACCCCTCCGCAACCCCAT
>JBOHFU010000715.1:0-2350 GCA_050699675.1 Pseudonocardiaceae bacterium | reverse complement strand
TGCTCGCCATGTCCTGACCCAGCACCAGCCCACCCCAACGGGCCGGTGCCGCACCGCCCCCGGATGACCTGGCGACGCCGCCCGTTTCCCTGCATCGTGTGGTACCAGATCCGCTTCGACCTACTCGGCTTGATCACCGACCCCGGCCGCCCGGCAGCGTCGCTGAGCATCGCTTGTCGGCATTGACCGGGCGGCCAACCAAGTGCAACGATCTGTCGGTGGGGGGCGAGTTTGTGGAGGTGATCGCACATGGCGAAGCGGTGGATGCGGTGGCAGGACTGGGGCGCGGTCGTGCTGGGTGTTCTCGCGTTGCTCTCGGTGCTGTGGGTGGCGACGTCAACGGCTGCGCTGTGGAGCCTGCTGGTGTTCGGCGTGCTCCTGGTGCTCAGCGGGCTGTGGTCGCTGGCGATGCCGGGCTCAGTGGCCAGCGAGTACGTGCATATCGGGCTGGGTGCTCTGCTGTTCATCAGCCCGTGGGTGTTGGGCTACGCCGACCTCACCGAGGCCGCGTGGACGTCCTGGGTGATCGGCGTGCTGGCCGTGGCGGTCGGTGCCGCCGCCATCCCAGTGGCGACCACCACCCACCGTGGTATGGCGGGTCAGCACTGAACGGCCACGCCGGGAACCGGCTGCCCCCGGCCGCTGCGGCCGGGGGCTGACCGAGCATGCCGAGCACCGACGACGCCTCCGCGCGCGAGCGGATCCTCAGCGCCGCGCAGGACCTGTTCGCCCAGCGCGGGTTCGACGCCACCCCGACGTCACAGATCGCCGAGCGCGCCGCAGTCCCGAAAGGGCTGGTGCACTACTACTTCCGGCGCAAGCCCGACCTGCTGGTGGCGCTTGTCGACCGGTTGCCCCGGGAGCACATCGACCGCGCCCACGTCGTGGTGCGCGGCGACGTCGCCGGCAGCCTGCGTCGCCTGGTAGCCGCCCTCGACGCGTGGCTGGACGCCTCACCCCTGCTGTCGCACCTGCTCTGGCGGGAAGCGGACACCCACGACGCGGTGCGCGACGCGCTCGCCGCCCGGTTCCGCTGGATGGTCGACGAGATCGGCGCGGTGATGCGGGCCGCGCTGCCCGCTTCGCGTCGCGGGGCCGATGTCCGCAGCGCGGCGGAGCTGCTGGCGCTGGCGGTCAGTTACCGGCACTCCACGGCGCGGCACGCCGGGGAGGGACCCGAGCTGCAGCCGCCGGTGGCGATGCACCGCGAGCTCGACTTCCTCGCCGAAGCCTTGCTGCTCGGCGCGGGCGAGGCCCGCTGAGCGCTTCCTCGTGCTCCGCGGCGCGAGCACGGATAGGACCACGATTGTCTGACTCAAGAATTCCGGCTATCTTAGCGTGGTTAGGGCGGGATGTCGTCTAGTCGTGACGACATAAACACGGAGGGACTCGAATGAGCAAGTTTAGTCTAATTCGTTTCCTAGCCGCGGCGATAATCACCCTGACAGCAACTGCGTGTTCCAGTGGAGTCCAACGATCGGCCCCTCCGATGCAGACCCAACCGGGGACCCAGGCAACTGCTCAACAACAACCTCCTGCCCAGTTGGGCAGCATTCAACCCACGCCAACCTCGGACCAGGGGGAGACTCAAGCGCCCGACCCGAGCGTACAAGAGATCTTGCAGGACATGGACGTGGCGACTGAAGTTGTGAACAACTACTGGGCAAGCCATTGGTCGGAATTCTTCACTGGAAGCTATAGTCCCCCACGGGTAGTGGGATTGTACGACGGAACTGGAGCAGACGTCCCGTTGTGCGACGGAAAGCCGCTCGAAGCGGGGAATGCCCACTACTGTGAGTCTGGAGATTTTGTGGCGTGGGATGCATCGCTGATGGCAAGTGGGTTCAGGTCGGGGGATGCCTGGGTGTATCTGGTGATCGCGCACGAGTGGGGGCATGCAATTCAGGCCCGACTTTCCAAGACCTTGGAATCACAGCAGGCAGAACTTCAAGCGGACTGTTTCGCAGGGGCAGTTCTTTACGGCGCGCGCGATGACGGCACCCTTCAATTCGAGCCAGGTGACGAGAGAGAAATCGCAAATGGACTCGCAATCGTAGCCGACGAGACTCCCTGGACGAAAGAGGGTGACCACGGCGATACCTTCGAACGTATTCAAGCGTTCGGGACCGGTCGAAGCGGTGGAGTTGGAGCTTGCCTGCCTATTTCCTGAAGACCCCGCGCAGGTCGAGAGCGCGATGTCCTGCTGTCAGTTCGAGCTGTCCAGCCAGCGCTCAGCGTCCTGGACGACGGCATCCGGATCCTCGCACGCGTCGCACCTGGACACCGCGACGGTCATGTCGTCGCTCGCGGAGACCAGTCGCGGCCGGTCACCTGGCAGGAATAGCACGTC
>JBOHFU010000714.1:0-2351 GCA_050699675.1 Pseudonocardiaceae bacterium | reverse complement strand
CCGTGGCTGACGACACCAAGGAGGGGCCGGTGTACCGGGTCTTCGAGGCGCTCGATGAGCTCGTGACCACTGTCGAGGAGGCCCGCGGAGTGCCGATGACCTCGAGCTGCGTGGTGCCCCGCGGGGATGTGCTCGAACTGCTCGACGACGTACGCGACGCGATTCCCGCCGAGCTCGACGATGCCCAGGACGTGCTGGACCATCGGGACGAACTGGTGGACACCGCGCAGCGGGAGGCGCAACGCGAGCGCGAGGAAGCCCGCACCGAGGCAGAACAGGCGGTGACCAAGGCCCGCGACGAGGCTGACCGGCTGGTCGCCGAGGCCCGCGCCCGCGCCGAGTCGATGGTCGCCGACGCCCAGGCCGAGGCCGAGCGCGTCGTGGTCACCGGGCGCCAGGAGTATCAGGAGCTGACCGGGCGCGCAGAGGCCGAAGCCGAGCGGATGACCGTGGCCGGGAGGGCGGCCTACGAGCGGGCCATCGCCGACGGCCGCGCTGAGCAGGCCCGGCTGGTGGAGCAGACCCAGGTGGTGCAGGCTGCCCGAGCTGAGGCAGCCCGAATCCACGACGAGGTGAGCACCGAGGTTCACCGGCTTCGCTCGGAATGTGACGCCTATGTCGAATGCACGCTCGCTGAGTTCGAGGACTTGCTCAACCGCACGTTGCGCACCGTCGGGCGCGGCCGCACCCACCACGGCGGACCGGTGCCGGCGGGGGCGGGCGAATACCCCCGGTAAATAACACGGCTGAGCCGGTCGTTGGCACCGGCTTCCGGGCACCGTCAACTATCCTGAAATCCTCATGCCACGAAACGCCCATCGCACTCGTCCCGATCCGTCCGCACCATGGGTGATCGATACCCGGGAGCTGGGCAGGCGTCCCGGGGCGATGCGCTCCTACCATCGGGAGGTTCCGTTACCGGCCGGGCTGGGGCTGGACGTGATCGGGATCCCGAAGGGCGACGAGCTGGCGCTGGACGTGCGGCTGGAGTCGGTCGTGGAGGGTGTGCTGGTGTCTGGCACGGCGTCCGCGCCACTGGCCGGGCAGTGCGCCCGGTGCCTGGATCCGATGGCGGATCGGCTGGAGGTCGATCTGACCGAGCTGTTCGCCTATCCGGACACCACGACCGATGAGAGCACGGATCCTGACGAGGTCAGCCGAGTGATCGATGACCTGGTCGACCTCGAGCCGGTGGTCCACGACGCGGTGCTGCTGGCGCTGCCGCAGGCGCCGTTATGCCACGAGGACTGTCCCGGCCTGTGTCCGGAGTGCGGCGGCAAGCGGGCCGAACTCGGTACGGATCACCAGCATGACACAATGGACCCGCGCTGGGCTGCGCTCAGGCAGTGGCGCGGTAATGATTAACCTCAGTGACGATTAAGCTCAGCGGTAGCGAAGAGGAGAACGACTAACGTGGCCGTCCCGAAGCGCAGGATGTCGCGGTCGAACACCCGCTCGCGGCGGGCTCAGTGGAAGGCCACCGCGCCGACCCTCGCGGCGTGTTCGAACCGGGCCTGCCGGCAGCCGAAGCCCCCGCACGTGGCCTGCCCGCACTGTGGGAAGTACGACGGCCGCCAGGTTGTCCCGGTCTGACCGCCGGCGACGTGACGAAGCCGTGGGTGGCCGGACCTCGCGGGGTCACGGACCGGATCGGGCCCTGTTGCTTACCGCGCTCGGCGTCGAGATCGACGCCGAGCTCCTGACTCTTGCGCTCACCCACCGCTCCTACGCCTACGAGAGCGGTGGCCTCGAACCCAATGAGCGCTTGGAGTTCCTCGGTGACGCCGTCCTCGGTGTCGTCGTCACCGACCACCTGTTTCGTACCCACCCCGACCTGCCCGAGGGTCAGCTCGCCAAGCTGCGCGCCAGCGTGGTGAACATGCATGCGCTGGCTGGCGTGGCCCGCGGGCTGGGTGAAGGTGGGCTGGGCGAGTACCTGCTGCTAGGTCGCGGGGAGGAGCTCACCGGGGGCCGTCACAAGTCCAGCATCCTGGCCGACACCATCGAGGCGCTGATCGGCGCGGTGTACCTGCAGCACGGGACGGACGCCGCCCGCCAAGTGGTGCACCGGCTGTTCGATCCGCTGCTGGTCATGGCGCCGCTGCTGGGCGCCGGGCTGGACTGGAAGACCAGCCTTCAGGAGCTCACTGCCAGCAACGAGCTGGGGGTACCCGAGTACCGGGTCGTCGAGGACGGGCCCGACCACCTCAAGGAGTTCACCGCGACCGCCGTGATAGCCGGGGTGGAGCGGGGGACCGGGCAGGGTCGGACCAAGAAAGAAGCCGAGCAGCGGGCCGCCGAGGTGGCCTGGCGCTCGCTGTCCGAGCTGGCCAGCGGGAGCGCCCCGCCGG
>JBOHFU010000713.1:0-2351 GCA_050699675.1 Pseudonocardiaceae bacterium | reverse complement strand
CTGGGCGTGCCCGAGCGGCAGGTGGGTGCGGCCGTCGACCTGCTCGACGGCGGGGCCACCGTGCCGTTCGTCGCCCGGTACCGCAAGGAAGCCACCGGCGGGCTGGACGACGCCCAGCTGCGCACCCTGCAGGAGCGGCTGCAGTACCTGCGCGAGCTTCAGGAGCGCCGGACGGCAGTCCTGAACTCGATCCGCGAGCAGGGCAAGCTCGACGACGAGCTCGAGGCGCGGATCATGGCCGTCGACAGCAAAGCGCGGCTGGAGGACCTCTACCTGCCCTACAAGCCCAAGCGCCGGACCAAGGCGCAGATCGCCCGGGAGGCCGGGCTGGAGCCGCTGGCCGACGGGTTGCTCGCCGATCCGACCCAGGACCCACACACCACCGCCGCGGGATACGTCGATCCCGAGCGGGGTGTGCCCGACGCCGCGGCCGCGCTCGACGGGGCGCGCGCCATCCTGGTGGAGCGCTTCGCCGAGGACGCCGACCTCATCGGGCCGCTGCGCGAGCAGATGTGGTCGCGGGGCCGCCTGGTTTCCCGGGTGCGTGACGGCCAGCAGGAGGCCGGTGCCAAGTTCGCGGACTATTTCGACTTCTCCGAACCCTTCACGAAGCTACCCTCGCACCGCATCCTGGCGCTGTTTCGCGGCGAGAAGGAGGGTGTCCTCGATCTCTCGCCCGAGCCAGAGCCGGAACCCGAGAACGCCGGGGCCGCCGGGGCCGCGCCCGTACCGAGCCGCTACGAGCAGGCCATCGCGGCGCATTTCGGCATCGACGATCGGGGTCGTCCGGCCGACCGCTGGCTGGCCGACACCGTGCGCTGGGCCTGGCGCACCCGGATCCTGCTGCACCTGGGCATCGATCTGCGCATGCGGCTGCGCCAGGCGGCTGAGGACGAGGCGGTGCGCGTCTTCGCCGCCAATCTGGGCGACCTGCTGCTCGCCGCGCCGGCGGGCAACCGCCCGACGATGGGGCTGGACCCCGGCTACCGCACCGGCGTCAAGGTCGCGGTCGTCGACGCCACCGGCAAGGTGGTGGCCACCGAGACCGTTTACCCGCACGTGCCGCAGCGCCGGTGGGACGAGGCGCTGGCCGTGCTCACCCGGCTGGTCACGAGGCATCGCGTGGAGCTGGTCGCGATCGGCAACGGCACCGCCTCCCGGGAGACCGACAAGCTCGCCGGGCAACTCGGTATCACCAAGGCCGTGGTGTCGGAGGCCGGCGCGTCGGTGTACTCCGCCTCGGCCTACGCCTCCCAGGAGCTGCCTGAGCTGGACGTGTCGTTGCGCGGCGCGGTGTCGATCGCGCGCCGGCTGCAGGACCCGCTCGCGGAGCTCGTCAAGATCGATCCCAGGTCGATCGGCGTCGGCCAGTACCAGCACGACCTGCCCGAAGTCGCGTTGTCCCGCTCGCTGGACGCGGTGGTGGAGGACTGTGTGAACGCTGTCGGCGTCGACGTCAACACCGCATCCGCCCCGCTGCTGCGGCGGGTGTCGGGCATCACCGGCGGCCTCGCCGAGAACATCGTGGCGCACCGCGACGCGCACGGCCCGTTTCGCACCCGGCGGGCCCTGGCTGGCGTCCCGCGGCTGGGCCCGAAGGCGTTCGAGCAGTGCGCCGGTTTCCTGCGCATCCCCGCCGGTGACGACCCGCTGGACCGCTCCGGCGTGCACCCCGAGTCCTACCCCGTGGTGCGCCGCATCCTCGACACGGCCGGTGGTGATATCACCACGTTGATCGGCAACACCACCGTGCTGCGGGCGTTGCGACCGGCCGACTTCGTCGACACCACGGTGGGCCTGCCCACCGTCACCGACATCCTCTCCGAGCTGGAGAAGCCGGGCCGGGACCCGCGACCGGCCTTCGCGACCGCGACCTTCACCGACGGAGTCGACAAGATCTCTGATCTGGGGCCGGGCATGGTGCTCGAGGGCGTGGTCACCAACGTCGCGGCATTCGGCGCTTTCGTTGATGTGGGTGTGCATCAGGACGGCCTGGTGCACGTCTCGGCGATGGCGAAGACCTTCGTCAAGGATCCGCGCGACGTGGTGAAACCGGGCGACGTCGTGCGGGTCAAGGTGCTCGACGTGGACGTGCCGCGCAACCGCATCGGGCTCACTCTGCGGCTCGACGACATGGTTGTCGACACCATGGTTCTCGACAACACCGCCGAGAAGGCCCGTGACCGCGGGAGCCGGGACAAAAAAGCCGCCAAGCGCACGTCGGTTCGCGACACACCGGCTGGCGGAGCACTCGCCGCCGCGCTCCGCCGCGCCGGCTACGACCAGGGCTCGAGCGGCACCACCCGCTGACTCGACGAAGGTTCAGACCAGGCACCTCGCGCTGACCTCGG
>JBOHFU010000712.1:0-2354 GCA_050699675.1 Pseudonocardiaceae bacterium | reverse complement strand
CGAGTATTAGTGACGAGATCGCAAGATCTCGCTTGAATCCCGTCATCTGATCAATGTGAGACCAGGCTGAGTCGAGAAATGCGCGGTCGGCCGCGGTGAAGTAAAGCCCGTCGAACGTGCGTTGAATAAAGTCCCGGTCGTCGGCGGCAGGGGCCAGGCAAATCAGATCAATATCCTCGGCGTCCAGACGGTCATGCTCGTTTACGACAGTGGCGGCTGCGATAACCGACGGAAAGCGTAAGAAATCATTCGCCGTGACCTGATATCCGAGACCTTTCAATGCATAAGCGACGACGCCGCTCCCGGAGAAAGCATCAAGCGCCGTTTTTCCGCCGACCGTTGCGAACACTTCCACCAACTGCGGCACAAGCTTGTGCTTTGAGCCCATATACCGCAGGCGCGGGAACGAGGAAGCCCTCGCGACGGCTGCGCTGACCCGCGCGTGGACGGCCGGTCTCGATGCAGCAGTCTTAGCCACGTGTGCATCCTGTCGTACTGCACTGTCAGGCGCTGGGACCGGCACGCCGTTCCGACACGACATCGCCTACGAGCGAGCTACGAGACGTCGGGCTTCTCGTGACGGGTTCGCTTAAGTTCGAAGAAGTGCGGGTAGCTGGCCAGCAGCAGAGCACCGTCGAACATCTTCCCCGCCTCCTCGCCGCGCGGGATCCGGGACAACACCGGCCCGAAGAAAGCCACCCCGTCCAGGTGGATCGTCGGCGTCCCGACGTCCAGCCCGACCGGGCGCATGCCAGCCTCATGGCTGGCCCGCAACTCCTCGTCGTACTCGGTAGTGTGAGCGGCCGCAGCCAGCTCCGGGGGTAGCCCCACCTCGGCCAGCGCGGCCGCGATCACCTCGTCGAGGTCCTTGTTACCCTCGTTGAGGATTCGCCTGTCCATCGCCGTGTAGAGCGGATCGAGCACCTTCTCCCCGTGGTCGCGGGCAGCGGCGATGCACACCCGGACGGGCCCCAGCTTTGGTCCATTGACTTCCGGTATCCCTTGCTGTGCTCGCGACCCTCGTTGAGCACCGACAAGCTCATCACCCTGAAGTGCACGTCGATGTCTCGCACCGTAGCGACCTCGAGGATCCACCGTGAGGTGATCCACGCCCACGGGCACCGCGGGTCGAAGTAGACATCGACCTGCGCCGGGCCCGGCTCGGTACGGGCTTCGATGTTGTGGCCTGCGGTGACCGTCAGCTCGCTCTCCGTTCATGGTCGGTCGCCCTACAACCCGTCCGCGTGATCACCTCTTCCCCAGGCTTTACTCACCTGCGGGCTGACCGGCGTCCGTGATTGGATGCGAAGGACTCCCGATCCGACATCAGAGGTGATCTGTGGCCGTCCCCAACCTCACCCAGGAGCAGGCTGTCGAGCGAGCCGAGCTGCTCGACGTCGACTCATACACCGTCGAGCTCGATCTCACCGACGGTGCCGGCAAACCGGGCGAAGTGACGTTCCGCAGCACGACCACGGTCCGCTTCTCGTGCCGCACCCCAGGCGCATCCAGCTGGATCGACCTGGTGGCTGCCCGAATCAGCTCGGCGACCCTCAACGGGGCCACGCTTGACATCGCCGGCTACGACGAGGCGAAGGGGATCGCACTGCCAGCCCTGGCCGCCGACAATGAGCTGATCATCGAGGCGGACGGCCGGTACATGAACACCGGCGAGGGGCTGCATCGCTTCACCGACCCCGTCGATGGCGGGGTCTACCTCTACAGCCAGTTCGAGACCGCCGACGCGAAACGCATGTACGCCTGCTTCGACCAGCCCGACCTCAAGGCAGTGCACCGCATCCGGGTGGTGGCACCCGCCGACTGGGTCGTGATCTCCAACGCACCATGCCAGTACACCGAGGACGCCGCCAGCGGGGCGGTTCGTCATGTCTTCGCCGACAGCGCACCGATCAGCCCCTACATCGTGGCGCTGATCGCCGGCCCCTACGCACGCTGGACCGACGAGTACACCGACGATGACGGGACCATCCCGCTGGGCATCTACTGCCGAGCCTCGCTGGCCGAGCACATGGACGCCGACCGCCTGTTCACCGAGACCAAGCAGGGCTTCGGCTTCTACCACGGCGCCTTCGGGGTGCGCTACCCGTTCGCTAAGTACGACCAGTGCTTCGTGCCCGAGTTCAACGCCGGAGCGATGGAGAACGCCGGCTGCGTAACCTTTCTGGAGGACTATGTCTTCCGCAGCAGGGTCACCCGCTACGTCTATGAGCGCCGCTGCGAGACGGTGCTGCACGAGATGGCACACATGTGGTTCGGCGACCTGGTGACCATGCGCTGGTGGGACGACCTGTGGCTCAACGAGTCCTTCGCCACCTGGGCCTCGGTGCTGTCCC
>JBOHFU010000711.1:0-2354 GCA_050699675.1 Pseudonocardiaceae bacterium | reverse complement strand
GTGATGTCGAATCCGGGGTTGGACCGGAAGCTGCGGTCCTCGGCAGCCAGCACGGCGTTCTGCACGTGCACCGGAACCTCGTCGAGATCGACCGCGATTCGATTGCCCTGCTCGGGCACGTAGCGGCCGATCTCGGTGGTCCCGTCGCTGGCCATGATCGTGGTGACCTGCTTGCGCTCCGCCGCCAGCGCCGCTGGGGACGGCACGGTGAAGAACAACCAGCCGGCAAAGAACGCCAGCACCGGCGTCAGGACCGCGAGTAACAGGCCCACTAGCGCGACCTTGCGGATCCGGCGGCTGCGAGTCTGGCCGCCCGCCCAAGGGTAGCGTCGCCGGTCATACCAAGCCCCGCGATCGGCGGGCCGGGAGGTGGCGTGGGTGAGCAGCTCGGGCTCCTGCCGGGGTGGCAGGACTGGCAGCTCGGCCTCGGGCCGTGAACCACCCTCGGCCCGCCCACCCTGTCGCCGGGATTGGGCGAACCGCTCAGGTGGGCAGTTCTCACTCGGATCCCACGAGTGCCGACCGCTGTCATCTCGCTGGTCGCTCACGCGTTTGGCCTCCCAGACCAGTATTCGGGCCGCGAAGGGTTCGACGATGGGTACGCCGAGCTGGGGGCGCGGGTCACTCCGCCGCGGTCCTCCTGCGGGACCGCCTGCTCCCTACACCCCTCGTCCCCAGGACGTATGACTGCACGAGGTGGTTCCAGCTGCACGTCCGGCAAACCTCGACGACGTACACGCTGAATTGCTCGAACAGCGCCGCCATCCGGTTCAGCTCATCGAGGGTCCTGGCGGAGCCTGCAACATGCTTGAGTTCGTCACCGTACACCCACGAGACCAGCGTCAAAGGCTCCTTGCGGCATACCGGGCAGGTGACCGAGCTGGGCTCGCCGTGGAACTTGGCCGCCCGTAGCAGGTACGGGGTCGCGTCGCAGACTTCCATGACCCCGACCCGACCGGCATAGACCTCCGCGAGCAGCGCACGCCGCTGCAACGCGTAGTCCACCACCTGTCGTTCGGTCCGCACGCCAGACAGCCTACGCAACCGTTTCGTGATCATCGCTCCGGCGTTCCGGCGGTCCGCCAGTCCCTAATGCTACCGAGATGTATCGGCGCGATATAATTGTGCTATACATCGAAGTGCCTGCTAGGAGGTGCCGCGTGCTGGAGCTGGCGGTGCTCGGGGTGCTCTATGACGATCCGATGCACGGCTACGAACTGCGCAAACGACTTACCGATCTGCTCGGGGCGTTTCGCGCCTGTTCCTTCGGCTCTCTGTACCCCACGTTGCGTCGGTTGCAACACCGCGGCTTCATCGTCGAGGACCACGAGCGGGCGGAGGATCTGCGCGCCGGCCGGGGCAAGACCTGGGCCCGCCGCGCCCGGCGGGTATACAAGCTCACCGCGGACGGCAAGGAGCGCTTCGCCACCTTGCTGGCCGATGCCGGCCCGCAGACCTGGGAGGACGACGGCTTCGGAGTGCACCTGGCGTTCTTCTCACGGACCCCCGCCGAAGTCAGGATGCGCATTCTGGAGGGGAGGCGGCGCCGAGTCGAGGAACGTCGGGAGGGACTGCGGGCTGCGCTGGCGCGGACCGGCAACCAGATCGACCGCTACACCCTCGAGCTCCACCGGATGGGTCTGGAGACCAGCGAGCGCGAGGTGCGCTGGCTCAACGAACTGATCGCCCAGGAACAGGCGAACCCTGCATCATCACACGACGACAGAGAAGGGTCAGACCATGACTGAAGGCCGCGTCGAGCAGCACGGCGGTCCCGGCATCCGGGTCGCCATTGTGGGCGTCGGCAACTGCGCTGCCTCCCTGGTGCAGGGCGTGCACTACTACCGCGACGCCGATGCCACCACCCGGGTGCCCGGTCTCATGCACGTGCAGTTCGGCAACTACCACGTCGGTGACCTTCAGTTCGTCGCGGCGTTCGACGTCGATGCCAAGAAGGTGGGGCGCGACCTGTCCGAGGCCATCGTGGCCAGCGAGAACAACACCATCGCGATCTGCGACGTGCCCCCGTTGGGGGTCACTGTGCACCGTGGGCACACGATGGATGGTCTGGGCGAGTACTACCGGGACATCATCACCGAGTCCGACGAGAAGCCGGTCGACGTGGTCGACGTGCTGCGCGAGTCCGGCGCCGACGTGCTGGTGTCCTATCTTCCGGTGGGCTCGGAGCAGGCGGACCGCTTCTATGCCCAGTGCGCGCTGGACGCCGGGGTCGCGTTCGTCAACGCGCTTCCGGTGTTCATCGCCTCTGATCCGGCGTGGGCGCGCAAGTTCACCTCAGCCGGGGTGCCGATCATCGGTGACGACATCAAGTCCCAGGTCGGGGCCACCATCAC
>JBOHFU010000710.1:0-2356 GCA_050699675.1 Pseudonocardiaceae bacterium | reverse complement strand
GGTGTGCCCCTCCGGGTTCCAGCCGCCGCCGGTCACCCGATGGCATCATTCGCAAAGCGAGGGGTGTGGTGGTGTCAGCGTTGCTCAGGTAGTGACACGGCTGCGGCGTCGAACGCGCCGCGAGGCACGATTCGCTCGACGGCATAAATCGTGACTGGGCCGTCTGGTCCGTCGTGGCGGGCTCGGTAATAGCAGATCCGGTATTCGCCGATGCGCAGCCGGAACCATCCAGGTGTTGCGCCGACAATGGCCTTGATGTCGAGGTTGGGAGCATCCTCGGCGAGCCGACGCAGGCCGGCGACGATGCGATTGCGCTCGGGGCCGGGGCCGATCCGTTTCAGGTCTTTCTTGGCCGCCCGTTCAATCCGGATCTCAGGCACTCGCCGCGCCTGAGTTGTCCTCGGCGTCCAGTTCGGCGATCACGTCATCGAGCGGCTGCCCGTACTCACCGCGGGCGAAGCGCTCCTCGGCGGCTTTCCGGCCGGCGGCGAACTCCGGAGAATGAGCAAGCACGTAGTCATAGAATTCTTCGGCGTCGATCGCGGAGAGCACCGCGATCGGGCGCCCGCGGCGCGTGACGATGACGGGCTGTCCACCCTGCTCCAGCTGGTCGAGCACGGCGGAGGCTCGGTTGGCGAGGTCACGCACGCCCACAGTCTCCACCCGGCGCCTCCAAAATAGGTACAAACAAGGTACTACACAAGAGGGTACCCGCCAGGCTGAGAGCGCGGACACTTCGCCCTCGGTCTCGGGGCGCACACCGGGTTCGTGAGTGCCACAGTGTGGCAAACCGCAGTTCAGCAGCCTGCGCCGAGTGCGAGTAAGCGGCAAGTACCTCCACTGAGCACGCGCCAGGTCTCTGACCTGGGCATTCATGTTTCTCCGGTGTGCGAGTCCCGTCTTTCCGCCGCTGTGAGAGTTGCGGTCCGCATCCCGCTCGCGCGGCGTGAGCGGCCGAGTGCACGCTCATGCCGATGGGCAGACGTCTAGGCTGACTGCCGAATCGCCGTGCGAGAGCCACGTAGGAGTCCCGGCCGGCCGTCGCCGCCACCCGGATCCAGCAGCGGATATGCTCGGCGCTGTGGCGGTCAGTCCCATCGGTGCGGCGCAGCGGCTCCGTGGCGCCGCGGTCGACGGCCGCATCGAGGACCTGGCCGAGGTGCATGGCCTCTCGCTTGTCGTGCTGTTCGGCAGTGCGTCGCGCGGTCAGCCCGACGCGCGCGATCTCGATGTCGCGGTCGGTTCGCGCGCGCGGACCGGGCTCGACGTGGTCACGGTGATCTGCGCACTCATGGATCTGGTCGACAGCGACCGCGTCGACCTGCTCGATCTGGATCGGGCAGGTCCGGTGGCGCGTCAGCATGCGCTGGTACCCGGCGAACCGTTGTACGAGTACCGACCGGGCGAGTTCGCGCGGCAGCAAATGAGGGCCAGCGGGCAGCGGCTGGGCACCGAGTGGATGCGGCGGCTGGATCTGGCACTGATGGCGGGTCGCCCATGACGCCACGGCGTCTCGACCCGTCGATCGTCCAGACCCGACTGTCGGTCATGCGAGGGCTCCTCGATGACCTCGCCGAAGTCGATGCCGCGGGGAAGCCACCGCTGGCCGAGAACCGGATGCTCAGACACGGCATCGAGCGCATCCTCACCCAGCTTGTAGAGCTCGCCACCGCCATCAACGAGCACATCGTCGGCGCCGTCTACAGCGCGTCGCCACCTCCTATCGGGACTCCTTCGAGCTTGCCGAGGAATGCGGCCTGATCGACAAGCAGCTGCGCGACGATCTGCTCCCCTCGGTCGGCATGCGCAACATCCTGGTGCACGAGTATCTCGAGGTCGATCTGCAGAAGGTTGCGGCGGCTGTGCCGCTGGCACTGAGCTGCTACCGCCGCTACGTACAGCAGGTCGCCGAGTTCGTCATCCGTGTCGGCTGATCGAGAGTCGGCGAAAAGGCGGCACCGTCGGAGGGTCGCTCGCAACCGAGGTCATTCGGGTAGCAGGCAGCTGCCCTTGACCGGCTTGACCGCGGTGATGCTCACCCACGGAATCGTGATCACGGCAGTCCACGGGATGCTTCGTGCGCGCCCGATCGGCACAACGAGCAGCCGATGATCGCCGGTGTCGGAGAGCCGGTCGGTGAGCTGCTCGAGCAGGATCGACCCGAGCGGCGCAAGATCCCCCAGCACGAGGTCAGCCGCGCCGGCGCCGTCGAGCAGCGCGTCAGAGCTGGAGGAGGCAGTCGCCCAGGCGTCCGAGCGCGTTCGCCGAGCGGGGTGACGAGCCACGCCGGTAGAGTCCGCCGCACTTGGTCTGGAGGACCGTCATGTTGAAGAAAATCTTGAAGTTCTGGTTGCTC
>JBOHFU010000709.1:0-2359 GCA_050699675.1 Pseudonocardiaceae bacterium | reverse complement strand
CCGCGATGCTGGCCCGGATCAAGCGCACCGTGCGTGGGCTATCACGCTGAACTCACGTGTTCCACGTGCCACACTGTGGGCATGAAGCGCAACCTCACGATCCAGCTCGACGAAGACCTCATCCGCCGAGCGAAGGTGATCGCCGCCGAGCGCGGCACCTCGGTGAGCGGTCTGGTTGCTCAGCAGATCACCAAGCTGATCGAGGCGCGGGACCGATACACCACAGCACGTGAATCCGCGCTGGAGATGATGTCTGCAGCCATCAACCGCGGAGGCCGTCGATGGACCCGGGAAGAGCTGTATGAGGAACGCCTTGGCCGGTATGGCGCGTGAACGCGCTGACACGTGAACACCCTGGCCGGGGTCACGTTCGTCGACACCAACATCCTGGTCTACTCGCACGATACCCATGACGACGTCAAGCACCGGGCCGCCGAGAACCTACTCGCGCAGCTGTGGACGTCAGGGGTCGGAGTCCTGAGCACTCAGGTGCTGCAGGAGTTCTACAACGCCGCAACCCGCAAGCTCCAGCCGCCGATGACCCCGCCACAAGCCCGCCAGGTGGTTCACGACTACAGCGACTGGTGCCTGGTCGACACCGATCCACTACTGATCATCTCCGCCAGCCGGCTGTCCGAGCAGCACTCGATCAACTTCTGGGATGCGCTGGTCGTCGAGGCCGCGCTGCGCGCCGGCGCCATCGAGCTGGTCACTGAGGACCTGCAGCACGGTCGCCGGTTCGGCGAGCTGACGGTACGTAACCCGTTCCAGACAGAAATAGACAACACTCGGTCGGATCTAGACTGTGCCGAATAACCCCATGGTGAGCGAATGACCCCAGCCCGGGAGGACCTGGTGGCGCAGCACCCCACGACAGCTCTGCGCAAGGTGCTCATCGCCAACCGTGGTGAGATCGCCGTGCGGGTGATCCGGGCCTGCCGGGATGCCGGGCTGGCCAGTGTCGCCGTCTACGCCGACGACGACCGGGACGCGCCGTTCGTGCGGCTGGCCGACGAGGCGTTCGCGCTGGGTGGTGCCGCACCCGCGGACAGTTACCTCGACCAAGCCAAGCTGCTCGACGTCGCGGCCCGCGCCGGCGCGGATTCGGTGCACCCCGGCTACGGGTTTCTCGCCGAGAACTCCGACTTCGCCCAGGCGGTGATCGACGCCGGGCTGACCTGGATCGGCCCCTCGCCGCAGGCGATCCGAGATCTGGGTGACAAAGTCACCGCCCGGCAGCTCGCCACCAAGGCCGGGGCGCCGCTGGTGCCGGGCACCAAGGATCCCGTGTCCCGAGCCGACGAGGTGGTGGCCTTCGCTGCCGAGCACGGCCTGCCGGTGGCCATCAAGGCCGTCTTCGGCGGTGGCGGGCGCGGTCTGAAGGTCGCGCGAACCATCGACGAGATCCCCGAACGGTTCGACTCCGCGGTGCGCGAGGCCGTCTCGGCCTTCGGGCGCGGCGAGTGCTTCGTGGAGCGCTACCTGGACAAGCCGCGGCACGTCGAGGCGCAGGTGCTGGCCGACCAGCACGGCACCATCGTCGTCGTCGGCACCCGGGACTGCTCACTGCAGCGCCGGCACCAGAAGCTCGTCGAGGAGGCCCCGGCCCCTTTTCTGTCCGACGAGCAGCGCCGCACCATCCACGAGGCGGCCCGAGCGATCTGCGCCGAGGCGGGCTACACCGGTGCGGGCACCGTCGAGTTCCTGGTGGGCCCGGATGGCACGATTTCGTTCCTCGAGGTGAACACCCGGTTGCAGGTGGAGCACCCGGTGTCGGAGGAGACCACCGGGCTCGACCTGGTTCGCGAGCAGTTCCGGATCGCGGCCGGCGAGAAGCTGACCATCACCTCCGATCCGCAGCCCCGTGGCCACGCGATCGAGTTCCGGATCAACGGCGAAGACCCGGCCCGGGGATTCCTGCCCGCGCCTGGCACCGTCACAGTGTTCGACCCGCCGTCGGGACCGGGCGTGCGGCTGGACGCCGGGGTGCGCGCCGGCAGCGTGATCGGCGATCGGTTCGACTCGATGCTGGCCAAGCTCATCATCGTCGGTGTGGATCGCGAGCAGGCTCTGGCGCGGTCCCGGCGGGCACTGGCCGAGTTCGCCATCGAGGGCCTGCCCACCGTCATCCCGTTCCACCGGGCGATCGTCGACGACCCGGCCTTCGCCGCCACCGACGGTGAGCACTTCACAGTGCACACCCGATGGATCGAGACCGAGTTCTCGGCGAAGCTAACGCCATACGACGCGCCGACGGAAGCACCGCTGGCGGCGCCGCGGCGGACCGTGGTCGTCGAGGTCGGCGGCCGGCGGCTGGAGGTCTCGCTGCCCGGCGACTTCGCGCTCAGCGGCAGTGGTG
>JBOHFU010000708.1:0-2361 GCA_050699675.1 Pseudonocardiaceae bacterium | reverse complement strand
CCGCCCCGCGGAGTTCAACAAGAGCCATGTGCCTGCGTTCCTGGCCGGTGAGCAGCCCCGGCGTTACGTCTGCGTCTACCCGTTCGTGCGCTCCTACGAGTGGTACCTGCTGCCCGACACCGAGCGCAGTGAGCTGCTCGCCGAGCACGGCATGCAGGCCCGTGACTATCCCGACGTGCGGGCCAACACGGTTGCCTCGTTCGCGCTGAGCGACTATGAGTGGATCCTCGCGTTCGAGGCCGACGAGCTGCACCGCATCGTCGACCTGATGCGCGCGCTGCGGGCCAGCCGGGCCCGGCGGCACGTCCGCGAGGAGGTGCCGTTCTTCACCGGTCCCCGGGTGCCGATCGCCGAGCTGGTGGCAGGGCTGCCCTAGGTGGACTGATCCTCGTCGGGCACCAGCCGCAGCGAGATCGAGTTGATGCAGTAGCGCTGATCGGTGGGAGTGCCATAGCCCTCGCCCTCGAAGACATGGCCCAGATGGCTGTGGCAGGTGGCGCAGAGCACCTCGACCCGCTTGGCGAACATGCTGCGGTCCTCACGAAGCAACACCGCGTCACCAGCCAGCGGAGTGAAGAACGACGGCCACCCGCAGTGCGACTCGAACTTGTGGTCGCTGCGGAACAGCTCCGCTCCGCAGGCCCGGCACTCGTAAACCCCTTGGGTCTTGGTGTGTTCGTACTCGCCAGTCCCCGGCCGTTCGGTGCCTGCCTTGCGCAGCACGGCGTACTCCTGCGGGGTGAGCTGCTCGCGCCACTCGGCGTCGGACTTGACGACCTTGGGGGCCACCCCCTTGACCGGATCCATAGCGAACACGCTACCCGCGGGGCATCAGTCCAGCAGCCCGCCGACGATGACCGCCGCTTCCTCCCACAGCCACACGGCTGAACCGAGCAGGATCAGCGCCACCACCAGGACGGCTGCTACCCACCGCGGGCCCTGGGCGCGGTTGGCCGACTCGGCGAAGTCGGTGACGCCGGCCAGCTCACCCTCAACGGTGAACCCGGGACGCTGCCGGTGGGTGCGGTCGAGGTGCTCGGCGAATGCCTGCACCTCGGGATCGTCGCGGTCCAGCCCGATCAGCTCATCATGCAGCCGGCGTCGCTCCGCGGCGTCGGGCTGTTGACCCGGCCGGTCGGGCTGCGGTTCGCTGCGCACCACCGCGCCACCGTAGCCCAGACGCGTCGGGCAGGCGTGCGGTAGCTTGCCGATCGTGGGTCGTGGTGATGCGCTGGAACTCACGGTGCCCGGCCCCGGGGCTGAACGCACCGTGCGAGTGTCCAACCCGGACAAGGTGTACTTCCCGCAGCGCGGTATCACCAAGCGGCAGGTCGTGGAGTACTACCTCGCAGTGTCCGGGCCACTGCTCGGCGTGCTCGCGCAGCGGCCGGTCACGCTGAAGCGCTTCGTGGACGGGGTGGCCGGGGAACCCTTCTACGCCAAGCGGGTCCCGCGGGGGGCCCCGGACTGGGTGGACTCGGTGGAGATCACCTTCCCGTCCGGGCGCACGGCTCGCGAGGTGTGCCCCACCGAGCCGGCGGTGCTGGCCTGGGCGGCGAACCTGGGCACCTTCGACTTCCATCCGTGGCCGGTACGGCGTCCCCAGGTGGATCATCCCGACGAGCTGCGGGTGGACCTCGACCCGCAGCCGGGGACCGGCTTTGCCGACGCCGTCGCGGTGGCCGGTGTACTGCGTGAGGTGCTGGCTGAGGCGGGGCTGGTCGGTTACCCCAAGACCTCGGGGGGTCGCGGGATTCACGTCGCGGTCCGGATCCGCCCGCAGTGGTCGTTCGTTCAGGTCCGCCGGGCGGTGATCGCGCTGGCTCGGGAGGTGGCGCGACGGACCCCGCAACGGGCCACCGTGTCCTGGTGGAAGGAGGAGCGCGGCCAGCGAGTGTTCCTGGACTTCAATCAGGCCGCCCGGGATCGCACGATCGCCTCGGCGTGGTCGGTGCGCGGAACCCCACGCGCCACGGTGTCGATGCCGGCATCCTGGGACGACCTGCCGCAGCTGCACCCCGACGATTTCGACCTACTCACAGTGCCCGCGCTGCTCGCCGAGCGGGGGGACCCGCACGCCGGGATGGACGCCGAGTCCTTCGGCCTCGAGACGGTGTTGGAGTGGGCGGTGCGCGACGAGCGAGACCACGACCTGGGCGATCTGCCCTACCCGCCGGAGTACCCGAAGATGCCCGGCGAGCCGCTGCGGGTGCAGCCCAGCCGCGCCAAGCGGTCTAGCAGCGAAAACACGTCCGATTAGCTCCGTGCGAGGACTAGCATAGCGGAAGCTCACCGGATAACCTAACCCTGTGGCTGAACGTCTAGACGATCTCTGCGCCAGCTTCAAGCGGCACCTGCGCG